>JAFAMT010000467.1 GCA_019233085.1 Herbaspirillum sp. | reverse complement strand
CCTCCCCACACCGCTGGCGGCCATGCCACAGCGCCCTGTAGGCTGCCCCCGCTTTGTGCTGTAGGACAGCGCCGCCCGCGCGCCGAAAGCCACTTCGGCGTCATATACTGGCCCGCACAGTATCTGTCATCGGGATCCTGCCATGATCAACAACAAGACCAACTCACGGAGCTGGCGCGCGCTGCTCCTGCTCATGCTGTCCTCCACGCTGCTGGCCGGCTGTGGCTCGCTGCCCACCATCGTGCCCGACATGGACACGCACTCGGCGCGCAGCATCCAGATGAAGGGCGGGCGCGGCGTGCTCTCCGACGAACAGGCCCGCGCTACGCTGGACAAACTGCGCCAGCAGAATGCCGACAATACCCTGCTGGATCGCCACGTCGCCATCGAAGGCGCCATCACCGGCGCACCGCTGGTCACCGGCAACAAGGTGACCCTGCTCATCGATGGCCCGGCCACCTATGCCTCGATGACCCAGGCCATCCAGGCAGCGCGCTACCACGTCAACATGGAAACCTACATCATGGAAGACGACGATGTCGGGCGCCAGTTTTCCCAGCTCTTCATCGCCATGCAAAAGAAGGGCGTGCAGGTCAACCTGATGTATGACAGCGTCGGCGCGCTCAATACCCCGCGCGCTTTCTTCCAGCCCATGATCGACGCCGGCGTCAACGTGCTGGAATACAACCCGCTCAATCCCACCCAGGTGCGCCGCGACTGGGCCGTCAACCAGCGTGACCACCGCAAGCTGCTGGTGGTCGATGGCAAGACCGCCTTCGTCGGCGGCATCAACATCAGCAGCGTCTACTCCAGTGGTTCCTTCAGCACGCGTCGCAAGAAACCCCAGCTGGACAAGGAAGGCGAGCAGATCCCCTGGCGCGATACCCAGGTGCGCATCGATGGCCCGGTGGCGCTGGAATTCCAGAAACTCTTCATCGACACCTGGCAGCGCCAGCGCGGACCCGACCTGGGTGATCACGCCTACTTCCCCAGCGTCGCCCCGGCCGGCAGCGAGATCGTGCGCGCCATCGGCAGCTCGGCGGAGGATCCCTACAGCGTCATCTATGCCACTTTCCTCTCGGCCATCCACCATGCCGAACATTCGATCTACCTCACCAATGCCTATTTCGTGCCCGATCCGCAATTGCGCGAAGCCTTGAAAAGCGCCGCCCGGCGGGGTGTCGACGTGCGCTTGATCCTGCCCTCCCACAGCGACTCCTCGCTGGTGCTGTACGCATCGCGTTCGTTCTACCAGGAGCTGCTGGAGGGTGGCGTGCGCATCTTCGAGCGCCAGGATGCCTTGCTGCACTCCAAGACCGCCGTCATCGATGGCGTCTGGTCCACCATCGGCTCGACCAATCTCGACTGGCGCAGCTTCGTCTTCAACCAGGAGATCAACGCCGTCATCCTCAGCCCCTCATTCGGGACGCAGGTCAAGGCGATGTTCGACCGCGATCTGGATGTCTCCCGCGAGATCACCAGGGAGCAATGGGAACAACGCCCCATCAGCGAGCGCATGAAGGAGTTTGGTGCGAGTATATGGGCGCGCCTGCTGTAGCCCGGCGCAGGTGCGCATAAAAGAGGAGTCTGTCTTGCAAGCTGTCATGATCCGCTATGCTACCCGGCTCGCACTGTGCGCCACGCTGGCGCTGGCGGCGGCCCTGGCCCCCATGCCGGCTGCGGCGCAAACCCAGGTCGGTGCCGCGCAGATGCAGGCCCGCCATGCCCAGTTGCAGGGCCAGCTTGCCGACAATGTCTACCACCGCCCGCTCTACCTCGACTCCAGCGAGGATGGCGGCAGCGTCAAGGGCGACATCTATGCCGTGCTGCCCTACCCCTTCGCCCAGGTGCGGGCCGCGCTCGACGGCCCGGCGCACTGGTGTGACATCCTGATCCTGCACCTCAACACCAAGTATTGCCGCCTGCTCGACCAGGGTGGCCAGCCGCTCTTGCGCATGCAGGTCGGCAAGAAGACCGAGCAGGAAATGGACGACACCTACCGCGTCGACCTGCGCTATCGGGGCGGCGCCGGTGGCGACGATTATCTTTCCGCGTCCATGCAGGCCGACAAGGGGCCGCTGGGTACCTCCGACTACCGCATCGGCATCGAAGCCATCGCCCTGGACGAGCAGCATTCCTTCCTGCATTTCGGCTATGCCTATTCCTATGGCGTGGCCAGCAAGCTCGCCCTGCGGGCCTACCTCATGACGGCGGGCCGTGACAAGGTCGGCTTCAGCGTGCTCAAGCGCAATGCCGACGGCCAGCCGCAATACATCAGCGGCAGCCGCGCCACGGTGGAGCGCAACACCATGCGCTACTACCTGGCCATCGACGCCTACCTGGCCAGCCTCCAGGCGGCACCGGCCGACAGGCTGGAAACGCGCCTGGCGCACTGGTACGACGCCACTGAACAATACCCCCGCCAGCTGCATGAAGTCAGCCGCGATGACTACCTGGCCATGAAGCGCCGCGAGATCGCCCGCCAGCAGGACACGCGTTAGGGCTGGCTGGCCGCCTGCTCGCGCAACCACTCCAGGAAGGCCGCCACCGCCGGTCGGCGCGCATGGTGCGCCGGATAGACGGCGAAGTGCGGCTTGACCGTGATCGCCCGTTCCAGTCCGAAGATGGGCTTGAGTTTTTTCTCCTCGATATGACGCGCGGCGATGGTCGCGCTCTCCAGCGCCACGCCCAATCCCTGCGTGGCCGCATCCAGTGACATCTGGGCCCGGTCGAAGCGCACCGGAAACTGCTCGGGTGGACGCACATCGGTAAATTCGGCGAACCAGTCGGCCCACTGCACCACGCTCACATTGCTGCGGATCAGTTTCACGCCGAGCAGGTCAGCGGGCTTCTTCAGCCTGTGTTCGCGGATGTAGGCCGGGCTGGCCAGCGGCACCACACGTTCCTCCAGCAACGGCTCCACCACCAGTCCCGGCCAGTTGGGAATGCCGTAGCGGATATCGATATCGACCTCGCCCAGCTCGAAGTTGCTCAGCGAATGGGCCGCCGACAGGTTGAAGGTGATCTCGGGATGCTTGCGCGCAAAGTCATTGAGGCGCGCCATCAGCCACAGGCTGGCGATGCTGGGCGCGGAATGGATGTAGAGGGTATTGCTCACCCCCTGGCGCACATCCATGGAGGCCGCCGTGATGGCCGAGATGGCGCCCTGGATGCGGCTCAGGTAGGTCTCGCCGGCGGTGGTGATGCGCACGCCATGGGCACTGCGCTCGAAGAGCCGGATGCCCAGGTAGGACTCCAGGCGCGCCACCTGGTGACTCACGGCCGAAGCCGTCAGGTGCAGCTCGGCGGCGGCCAGCGCGAAACTCTTGCGCCTTGCGACGGCTTCGAAGGCCTGCAGATTGGGAAGCGGCGGGAGAACGGCCATGGCTGGGGATGGGGAGCAGGCGGCTAAGATGACGGATCGTCACTCTAACATGACAAGACTTCGCTTGTCGTCAGGCGAGGAAAGTCCGACCATGCGCTCAGAACAAAAACGGAGACAAGGGCGGTCCGGCTGCAGAGCAGCAGTACCCGCACAGCACCCGCGCGCCCGCAGCGCGCATCCACACCCGCTTTGTCTCCGGTGTTGCTCCCATCAATGCCAACATCTGGAGATCACGACATGCTGCTCAACGACAAGGTTGCCGTCATTACCGGCGGTGCAGGACTCAATGGACTCGGTTACGCCACGGCGCGCCTGATGGCCGAGCAAGGCGCCCGCGTGGTGGTGCTGGACCTGGCCCAGGCCGATCCCGCCGCGGCGGCCGCCAGCCTGGGCGATCATCATCTGGGCCTGGTGGCCGACGTGACCGACAAGGCTTCCTGCGAAGCGGCGGCAGCCGCGGCGCTGGCGCAATTCGGCCGCATCGACATCCTGGTCAACAATGCCGGCATCACCCAGCCAGTCAAGACGCTGGACATTACCGGCGCCGACTACGACCGCATCCTCGATGTGAGCCTGCGCGGCACGCTCTACATGTCGCAGGCGGTGCTGCCGGCCATGCGCGCCCAGCAAAGCGGTTCCATCATCTGCATCTCCTCGGTGTCGGCGCAACGTGGCGGCGGCATCCTCGGCGGCCCGCACTACTCGGCCGCCAAGGCTGGCGTGCTGGGCCTGGCGCGCGCCATGGCCCGCGAATTCGGCCCCGAGGGCATACGCGTCAACAGCATCACGCCGGGCCTGATCGGCACCGACATCATCAAGGGCAAGCTGAGCGAAGAGAAGAAGGCCGAGATCGCCGAGACCATCCCGCTGGCCCGCCTGGGCCGGGCTGCCGACATCGGCGGCGCCTGCGTCTTCCTGGGCAGCGACCTTTCGCAGTACTGCACCGGCATCACGCTGGACGTCAACGGCGGCATGCTGATCCATTAAGCCATCTGCATCACCCTGCCGGCGCGGCCGGCGACATGACCCACAAGAACAGGAGACCCGACATGACACAAGACAAGCGCACATCCGGCAAGCCCGCCATGAGCCGCCGCCAGGTACTCAAGGCCGGCGCCGTGGGCGCGGCGCTGCCGCTGTTTTCCATCATGACCCGCCCGGCCCATGCCGCCGAGTTCAACTACAAGTTCGCCACCGGCCAGGATCCGTCGCACCCGGTCAACAAGCGCGCGCAGGAAGCCATCGACCGCATCCGCAACGCCACCAGCGGGCGTCTGGACATCAAGCTGTTCCCGGCCAACCAGCTCGGTTCGGATACCGACCTGATGTCGCAGATCCGCAATGGCGGCGTGGAATTCTTCAACCAGGCCAGCGTGGTGCTCTCTACCCTGGTGCCGGCGGCCGGCATCGTCAATACCGGCTTCGCCTTCCACGACTACAAGGAAGTCTGGCAGGCCATGGATGGCCCGCTGGGCGCCTACGTGCGCGCGCAGATCGAGAAGGTGGGCCTGTTGACCATGTCCAAGCCCTGGGACAACGGCTTCCGCCAGATCACCACCTCCACCAAGCCGATCAGGACGGCCGGCGACCTCAAGGGCCTGAAGCTGCGCGTGCCGGCCGCGCCGATGTTGACCTCGCTGTTCACGGCCCTGGGCGCCAGCCCCACGCCGATCAACTTCAACGAGGTCTATTCCTCGCTGCAGACCAGGCTGGTCGAGGGCCAGGAAAATCCGCTGGCCATCATCAGCACGGCGCGCCTCTACGAAGTACAGAAGTACTGCACCATCTCCAACCACGTCTGGGATGCCTACTGGATCCTGGGCAACCGTCGGGCCTTCGAGAAGCTGCCCAAGGACATCCAGGAAATCGTACGCCGCGAACTGGACAAGGCTGCCACCGACGAGCGCGCCGACATCGCCTCGCTCTCCGGCTTCGCCCGCAATGACCTGCAGGGCAAGGGCGTGCAGATCATCGAGGCCGACAAGGATTCCTTCAAGGAAGCGCTGGCCCGTGGCACCTTCTACAAAGACCTGCGCGCCAGGTTTGGCGACGACGCCTGGAAGCTGCTGCAAAACAGCGTCGGGAGCCTGGGATGAGCGCCCTGTCGCTGCAGCAGTCGGTAGCCGACGAGCGCTCGCTGGCGGCGCGCCTGGAAAACTGGCTGGGCCACGCCATCGAGATTCCCGCCGCCGCCCTGGTGGTGGGCGAGGTGGCGGTGCTGCTGGCGGGCGTGGTGATGCGCTTCATCTTCAACAGCCCCATTCCCTGGGCCGATGAACTGGCCTCCATCCTCTTCCTGTGGCTGGCCAACCTGGGCGCGGCCGTGGCCCTGCGGCGCGGCACCCATATGCGCACCACGGTACTGGTGGGCTACCTGAGCGAACGCGGCAAGGCCTGGGCCGAGGCACTGGCCATCATCGCCCCCTGTGTGATGCTGCTGGTCCTGATGCAGCCAATGTGGGAATACGCCGAAGACGAGATGTTCGTGCAAACCCCGGCCCTGGGCTGGCCCAATACCGTGCGCGCCGCGGCCGTGGCGGTGGGGGCGGCGCTGATGATCCTCATCTGTCTCTTGCGCATCTCGCGCCAGAAACTGGTTGATCTGCTGGGCGTGGTGGCCTTGCTGGCCGCCGTGGGCGCGGCCATGTATGTCGGTGCCGGCTGGCTGCAAGCCATTGGCAACTGGAACCTGGTGGTCTTCTTCGGCCTGGTGCTGGGCGTGTCGGTGCTGCTGGGCATCCCCATCGCCTTCTGCTTCGGCCTGGCCACCGTGGCCTTCCTGCTGACGGTGACTTCCAGCCCGCTGGCGGTGGTGGCCGGTCGTTTCGACGAGGGCATGTCGTCGCTGATCCTGCTGGCCGTGCCCCTGTTCATCCTGCTGGGCCACCTGGTGGAGATGACCGGCATGGCCAAGGCCATGGTGGATTTCCTGGCCTCGCTGCTGGGCCATGTGCGTGGCGGCCTGAACTATGTGCTGCTGGGCGCGATGCTGCTGGTCTCGGGCATCTCCGGCGCCAAGACCGCCGACATGGCGGCGGTGGCGCCGGTGCTGCTGCCGGAGATGAAGCGGCGCGGCAACCACGAGGGCGAGCTGATCTCGCTGCTGGCTGCTTCCGGCGCCATGGCCGAGACCATTCCGCCCTCGCTGGTACTGATCACCATCGGCTCGGTGGCGGGCGTGTCGATTGCGGCACTCTTCACCGGCGGCATCATGCCCGGCATCGTGCTGGCGGTCTTGCTGGCGATCCTGGCGCGCTGGCGCAGTGCCGAGATCGTCGATGGCATCCAGCGTGCACCAGGCCGGGTGGTGCTGCGCACCCTCATCATCGCCTTGCCGGCACTGGCATTGCCCATCCTGATCCGCACCGCCGTGGTCGAGGGAGTGGCCACCGCCACCGAAGTCTCCACCATCGGCATCGCCTATTCGGTGGTGGCGGGCCTGCTGGTCTATCGCCGTTTCGACTGGAAGCGTCTCTATCCGATGCTGGTCGACACTGCGGCCTTGTCGGGCGCCATCCTCTTCATCATCGGCACCGCCACCGGCATGTCGTGGGCGCTGACGCAGTCGGGCTTCTCGCATTCCCTGGCCGAGGCCATGACCAGCGTGCCGGGTGGCAAATACGGTTTCCTGGTGGTGTCGATTGCCGCCTTCGTGGTGCTGGGCAGCGTGCTGGAGGGCATCCCGGCGATGGTACTGTTCGCGCCACTGCTCTTCCCGGTAGCCAAGGCCATCGGCGTGCACGAGGTGCACTACGCCATGGTCATCATCCTCTCCATGGGCGTGGGCCTGTTCGCGCCGCCCTTCGGGCTGGGCTACTACGCGGCCTGCACCATCGGACGGGTGCATCCGGACGTGGCCGTCAAGCGCATCTGGCCCTACCTGGGCGCGCTGGTGGTGGGCCTGCTGATCGTGGCCTTCGTGCCGTGGTTCTCGGTTGGTTTCCTCTGATCCATCTCAACCCTCTCAATGCAAGCACACTCCAAGCAAGGAATCGCAATGTCAGACAATCTGGAAAACCTGCGCGCCAGCGCATACCGCATCCGCCGCAATGCCGTGCGCATGGGCGAGGTCCAGGGCCAGGGCTATATCGGCCAGGCACTGGGCTGGGCCGACGTGCTGGCCGTGGCCTATAAGCACGCCATGCAACTGCGCCCGCAAGAGCCCGAATGGAGCGGGCGCGACCGCTTCCTGCTTTCGCACGGCCACTACGCCATCGCCCTCTATGCCGCCCTGATCGAAGCCGGCATCATTGCCGACGACGAACTGGAATCCTATGGCAGCGACGACAGCCGCCTGCCCATGTCGGGCATGGCGACCTATACGCCAGGCATGGAAATCTCCGGCGGCTCGCTGGGCCAGGGCCTGGCCATCGGCGTGGGCATGGCACTGGGCCTGCGCTACAACAACAACCCGGCCTTCGTCTACAACTCCATGTCGGACGGTGAACTGGACGAAGGTTCCACCTGGGAAGCCGCCATGGGTGCGGCCCACCACCAGCTGGGCAACCTCATCTGCCTGGTCGACATCAACAACCAGCAGGCCGACGGCCCCTCCAGCAGGATCATGGGATTCGAGCCGCTGGCCGACAAATGGGCCTCCTTCGGCTGGCATGTGCAACGGGTCGATGGCAATGACCTGGAGGCCGTGGTGCAGGCCTTCGACACCGCGCGCAACCTGAAGCAAGCCAAGCCGCGCGTGATCCTCTTCGACACCCTGATGGGCCGTGGTGTGCCCTTCCTGGAGCAGCGCGAGAAGAACCACTTCATCCGCGTCGATCCGCCCGAATGGCAGCAAGCGCTGTCCATCCTCGACCAGTCCTATCAACAAGGAAGCCAAGCATGAACACCGTCGCAGAAAAGAAACCGCGCCTGACCACCTCGGCCATGATCGCCTCCATCGCCGGCGAAGGCCAGCGCGTGCAGGCCGCGCCGTTCGGCAAGGCGCTGGTGGAGTACGCCGCTGACCGTCCCGAGATCGTCGGCCTGACCGCCGACCTGGCCAAGTACACCGACCTGCACCTGTTCCAGAAGGCCTATCCTGAACGCTTCTTCCAGATGGGCATGGCCGAGCAGTTGTTGATGGCCACCGCCGGCGGCATGGCCAAGGAGGGCCTGGTGCCTTTCGCCACTACCTATGCCGTGTTTGCCACGCGGCGCGCCTACGACTTCATCCACCAGGTCATCGCCGAGGAAAACCTGAACGTGAAGATCTGCTGCGCCCTGCCGGGCCTGACCACCGGCTACGGCCCCAGCCACCAGGCCACCGAAGACCTGGCGATGATGCGCGCCATTCCCGGCATGACCATCGTCGACCCTTGCGACGCCCTGGACCTGGAACAGGCCGTGCCGCAGGTCGCCGCCCACCAGGGCCCGGTCTACATGCGCCTGGCGCGCGGCAATGTGCCGCTGGTGCTGGATGAGTACGACTACAAGTTTGAACTGGGCCGTGCCAAGGAAATTCGCGACGGCAATGATGTGCTGATCATCTCCAGCGGCTTCATGACCATGCGCGCCCTGGAAGTGGCCAAGGCGCTGGAGGCCGACAAGGTCAGCGTGGCCGTGCTGCACTGCCCGACCATCAAGCCCTTCGACGAAGCGACCGTGATCGAGCAGGTCAAGAAGA
>JAFAMT010000440.1 GCA_019233085.1 Herbaspirillum sp. | reverse complement strand
ATGCGCCAGGCCGGCCATGCCCTGAACTGGGCGGTGGAAGAGATGGAGCGCCGCTACAAGAAGATGTCCAAGCTGGGCGTGCGCAACCTGGCCGGCTACAACCAGAAGATCGCCGACGCCGACAAGCGCGGCGAGAAGATCCCCAATCCCTTCAGCCTCACCCCGGACGCGCCCGAACCGCTGGAGCAGCTGGAAACCATCGTCATCATCATCGACGAACTGGCCGACCTGATGATGGTGGTGGGCAAGAAGGTGGAAGAACTGATCGCCCGTATCGCCCAGAAGGCACGCGCGGCCGGCATCCACCTGATCCTGGCGACCCAGCGTCCATCGGTGGACGTGATCACCGGCCTCATCAAGGCCAACGTGCCCACCCGGATTGCCTTCCAGGTCTCTTCCAAGATCGACTCGCGCACCATCCTTGACCAGATGGGCGCCGAAACCCTGCTGGGCATGGGCGACATGCTCTACAACCCGCCGGGTACCGGCTTGCCGATGCGGGTGCACGGCGCCTTTGTCTCGGATGATGAAGTGCACCGCGTGGTCGAACACCTGAAGGCCCAGGGGGAACCGAATTACATCGAAGGCATCCTAGAGGGTGGCGTGCTGGAAGACGCCGACGGTGGCAGCGGCAGTGGTGCCGGCGCTGGCGCTGGTGGCGGCGAGGGCGACGAGATGTACGACCAGGCCGTGGCCGTGGTCCTGAAGCATCGCCGGGCCTCGATCTCGCTGGTGCAGCGTCACCTGCGCATCGGCTACAACCGTGCCGCGCGGCTCTTGGAACAGATGGAGCAGAGCGGTCTGGTGTCGACCATGCAATCCAATGGCAACCGTGAAATCCTGGTGCCGGCGGGGGCCAGCGGCGGCGACGCCGAACAGTGATCTGCTCTCCTTGAAGGCCGCGCGCCAGTGCGTCGCGGCCGCCCCCGGTGGGGGCGTCGAGTAACAATGGAATCGAACAACATGGACAACTCCAGAACAACTTCCCGCTTGCGCAGCGCGCAAGCCCAAACGCTGAACCTGCGGCGCGTGATCATGGCCGCAGGCCTGTCGGCGCTGGCCGTGGCTGGCGCCATCGCCATCACCGCGCTGACCCCGGGCCGCGCCTCGGCGGCCGCGCTGGACCAGTTCAAGCAATTCGTCACCAGCACGCAGTCGGCCAAGGGCGCCTTCACCCAGCGCATGGTCAGGACCGAGAGCGGCACCACCAGGATCATCAATACCTCCAGCGGCAGCTTCGTGTTCTCGCGTCCGGGCAAGTTCATCTGGACCTACCAGAAGCCCTACGAACAGGTGATCCAGGCCGATGGCGAAAAGCTGTTCATCTACGACAAGGACCTGAACCAGGTCACCACCAAGAAGCTGGGCAATGCCCTGGGTTCCTCACCGGCGGCGATCCTCTTCGGCAGCAACGACCTGGAAAAGAACTTCACCCTCAAGGAAGCCGGCGACAAGGATGGCCTGGAGTGGCTGGAGGCCGTTCCCAAGAGCCGCGACACGACCTTCGACCGCATCGGCATCGGCCTGAAGAACGGCATGCCGGTGGCCATGGAGTTGCATGATTCCTTCGGCCAGGTCTCGGTGCTGAGCTTCGATAGTTTCGACAGGAATCCGGCGCTCAAGCCCAACAGCTTCAGCTTCACCATTCCCAAGGGCGCGGACGTGTTCAACAACTGAGGCGGCTGAGCCGGTTTCCGGTTCATGCCCCCTGGCTTCAATGACAACAGCCCCGCAGGCTTGCGCTTGCGGGGCTGTTGTCATTGTGGCGCGAGAGCTTGGTTTCAGGTCTCCGGCATCTTCAGCAGGGGCAGCTTGTCGGCCACATCCTTCCACTTCTCGTGCTCGGGCAGCGGGGCCTTGGCCTGGGTGATGGGCTTCCAGCCGGGCAACTTGGCCAGCTTGGCGTTGAGATCTTCGAAGTGCGCCAGCGCGGCGGGCAGGTCGGTGGCGTTGTAGATGGCGCCGACCGGGCATTCGGGCACGCACATGGAGCAATCGATGCAGCCATCGGGGTCGATGGCGAGGAAATTCGGTCCCTCGACGAAGCAATCCATCGGGCAGACGGAGACGCAATCAGTGTACTTGCACTGGATACAGGAATCGGTGACGACAAAGGGCATGGCAGGTACGGCGGGTAGTGGAGGGGAGGGCGCAGCGGCGCAGCGGTGGAGTGCCGGCGCGGCGTCATTCTAACGTTTGCGCAAAATGCTTGCAGAGGGCCCGGTAATCCCCTCATCAACGGTGCCTGCGTTAGACTACGGCCTTTGGCGAACGCGCCCGCTCTTGCGGCGCTGCGCCTGCATCCTGAAACGACATGAACCCGATTCCCCAGGCCGCCCCGATGCGGCCCATCCTCTTGGCTGACTTTGCTGGCCTCGCAGGCCGGCGTGGCGAGGAGCCCCGCCATGGCTGACCTGTTTGCGCAAGAACCCGCTGCGCCCCTGGCCGAGGCGCTGCGCCCCAAGACCCTGGACGAAGTCATCGGACAGTCTCACCTGCTGGGCGAAGGCAAGCCCCTGCGCCTGGCCTTCCAGTCGGGCAAGCCGCACTCCATGATCTTCTGGGGGCCGCCGGGCGTGGGCAAGACCACGCTGGCGCGCCTGACGGCGACGGCCTTCAAGTGTGAGTTCATCGCCTTGTCGGCGGTGTTCTCGGGCGTCAAGGATATCCGCGCGGCCATGGAGCAGGCCGAGCAGAACCTGTCCATGGGCAAGCACACCATCCTGTTCGTGGACGAGATACACCGCTTCAACAAGTCGCAGCAGGATGCGCTCTTGCCCTATGCCGAGAGTGGCCTGGTGACCTTCATCGGCGCTACCACCGAGAATCCCTCCTTCGAGGTGAACTCGGCGCTGCTGTCACGGGCACAGGTCTACGTGCTCAAGTCGCTCACCGACGCCGAACTGAAGCAGCTGCTGCAACGCGCCCAGGACAAGGCGCTGGGTGACCTGCAATTCGACGAGCAGGCCGCCGACACCATCATCGGTTATGCCGACGGTGATGCGCGCCGCTTCCTGAACCTGCTGGAGCAGACCGATACCGCTGCCCGCACCACCGGCACCAGGCTGGTCACGGCCGAGTTCCTGCAGAATGCGCTGACGCTCAACAGCCGCCGTTTCGACAAGGGCGGCGACAATTTCTACGACCAGATCTCGGCCCTGCACAAGTCGGTACGCGGCTCGCACCCGGATGCGGCCCTGTACTGGCTCACCCGCATGCTCGACGGTGGCGCCGATCCGCGCTACCTGTCGCGGCGCATCGTGCGCATGGCCTGGGAGGATATCGGCCTGGCCGATCCGCGCGCCATGCAGATCGCCAACGATGCCGCCCTGACCTATGAGCGCCTGGGCAGCCCCGAGGGCGAGCTGGCGCTGGGGCAGGCGGTGATCTACCTGGCGGTGGCGGCCAAGAGCAATGCCGGCTACAACGCCTACAATGCCGCGCGCGCCTTCGTGAAGCAGGACAAGAGCCGGGGAGTGCCGGTGCACCTGCGCAATGCCCCGACCAAGCTGATGAAGGAGCTGGGCTACGGGCATGAATACCGCTATGCCCACGACGAGCCCAATGCCTATGCCGCCGGCGAGACCTATCTGCCCGATGGCATCGACGAGCCGGGCTGGTACCAACCGGTGCCGCGCGGGCTGGAAATCAAGATCGGCGAGAAGCTGGCCGTCCTGCGCAAGTGGGATGAAGAGGCTGGCAAGGAGTGAATGGCGCAGCCGGCCTCAGGCCGCCACGTCATAGCGCACCGAAACCTCACCCTTCTTGACGCGCGCAGACTGGATCTCGATCCTGCCGATCTGCGCCAGCGAAGCCACATGCGTTCCGCCGCAGGGAAAGGCCGGCAGATGACCGAAGGCGACCTTGCGCACACCCCCTTCAAACGACAGCGCGCACGCCAGGTCTGCGGCGATGAGTGCATTGCAGAGGCGTTCAATCTCCCCGCCGTCCAGCGTCGGCGCGGCCTCCTTGCCGATGCCGACCACCCGCCCCTCGGCCGGCCAGTGATGGGCTTTGGTGGGCGTCCATCCCAGCTGCAGCATGACATGGCCGATGACATGCCCGGCCGAATGCAGCCGTGCATGCAGCTGGCGTGGTCCTGCATCGACCCGGGCCCGCGTCGGACCGGGGGCGACCGGGGCATGGGTGTAGTGGACGATGTCGTCGTCCTCGTTGCTCACGCGTAGCACCGCCACCTCCCCCAGCCATCCCACGTCACTGGGCTGGCCACCGCCTTGCGGATGGAAGGGCGTGGCCGACAGGCGCACGGCATGGCGGCCATCCTCCAGGAGGGTGCAGCTCAACACCTCGATGTCGGCGCTCAGGGCGGGCTGGGTCAGGTACAGA
>JAFAMT010000321.1 GCA_019233085.1 Herbaspirillum sp. | reverse complement strand
GAAAAATCCCGCCGGATCAGTCACTTAGATGACGCCACGGCGCATCTGGTCCAGTTCGATCGATTCGAACAGGGCCTTGAAATTACCTTCGCCAAAGCCGTCATTGCCCTTGCGCTGGATGATTTCATAGAACACCGGCCCGATCAGGTTCTGAGTAAAGATCTGCAGCAGCAGGCCCTGGCCGGCGGTCGGTGCGCCATCGATGAGGATCTTCAGTTCGCGCAGGGCGGCCAGGTCCTCGCCATGACCGGGGATACGACGCTCCACCAGGTCGTAGTAGGTGGCAATGGTGTCCTGCAGCGGCACGCCGCGGGCGTGCAGGGCACGTACGGTCTGGTAGATGTCGTCGGTGCCCAGGGCGATGTGCTGGATGCCCTCGCCGTTGTATTGCTTGATGAATTCCTCGATCTGCGACTTGTCGTCGGCGCTCTCGTTGATGGGAATGCGGATCTTGCCGCAGGGGCTGGTCATGGCGCGCGAGCGCAGGCCGGTGACCTTGCCTTCGATGTCGAAATACTTGATCTCGCGGAAATTGAACAGGCGCGTATAGAACGAAGACCAGGTATCCATGGCGCCGCGCACCACGTTGTGGGTCAGGTGGTCGATATAGGTCAGGCCCACGCCCTTGGGATGGCGCTCCACGCCCGGATAGAACTGGAAATCGACGTCATAGATCGAACCATGGTCGCCATAGCGGTCCACCAGGTAGAGCAGCGAGCCGCCGATGCCACGGATGGCCGGGATGTTCAGTTCCATCGGCCCCAGCTTGGCTTCGACGCCCTCGGCACCCAGTTCCAGCGCGCGCCGGTAGACATGGGCGGCATCCTTGACGCGGAAGGCCATGGCATTGACCGAGGCGCCATGCACCTTGGCAAAGGCCGAGGCGGTGCTGTCGGGCTCGGCATTGAGGATGAAATTGACCTGGCCCTGGCGATACAGAGTGACGTTCTTGGAACGGTGGCGCGCCACGGCGGTGAAACCCATCAGTTCCAGCACGCTGGCGATGGCGGTGGGGTCGGCGGCGGTGTATTCGACGAACTCGAAACCGTCGGTCCCCATGGGGTTGTCGAACAGGTCGCGGCTGCCAGCCGAGCTCAGGTGGGTGTCTGCGTGGCCCATGGTGTGTCTCCTTGTCATGTGGGTGGCCGGGATCCGGCCATGCAGGGAGTTTATTGCGTCAGGACCGCAATTTGTGATTGTTATTTGCGCCTCAACCCGGTTAATATGCACAAATAATTCTTAAATAAGCAAATTGGAGAGATAAATGAGCATCATCAATGTGGACCGCTATGACCTGGCCCTGTTGACCGAGCTGCAGCGTGACGGCCATATCACCAATAGCGCGCTGGGGCAGAAGGTACACCTGTCCACCTCGCAGATCAGCCGCCGCGTGCAACGGCTGGAGGAGGCGCACGTCATCGAGCGCTATACCGCCGTGCTGGACCCGGCCGTGGTCGGCCTGGGCGTGACCGCCTTCACCACCGTGACGCTGGACCGCCAGGGCGAGACCCGTGGCGAACTGTTCGAGAAGTCAGTGGAGACCATGCCGGAGGTGACGGAATGTTTTTCCATCACGGGCGAAGCCGATTATATCCTGCGCGTGGTCGCGCCCGACCTGGCGAGCTTTTCCGAGTTCATGATGACGCGCCTGCTGCGCCTGCCCGGGGTGACCAACGTCAAGTCCAACATCACCCTGAAGAAGGTCAAGCAATCCCATGAACTGCCGCTGGAACACGTGATGCAGCCGGTCAAGTCGCGCCAGCGCATCCGTTTCTCGCAATAGGCAAGCACCAAGCAAGCAGCGGGGCAGGGCGCCAGGACGAATTCAAAAGCAAGCGCCGGAGTGCGGCACTGGCGCCAGGCTCCTAGAATCGGGTCATTGCCATCCAGGAGCGCAGCATGCCCACCGTGACACCCAGATCTCTTGCCCCCGCCACGCCGCCCATGACCGACGACGACGCCCGCTGGCGCGCCGTGCAGCAGCGCGACGGCAGCGCCGACGGCCAGTTCTGGTATTCGGTACGCAGTACCGGCGTCTATTGCAAGCCTTCGTGCGGTGCGCGCACGCCGCTGCGCAAGAACGTGGCCTTCCACGGCAGCTGTGCCGAGGCCGAGGCGGCCGGATTTCGCCCGTGCAAGCGTTGCAAGCCTGACCAGCCGCCTTTGGCGCAGCGTCAGGCCCAGGCAGTGGCGCAGGCCTGCCGCCTGATCGAACAGGCCGCGCAACTGCCCGGGACGGAGGAACTGGCCCTGGCCGTGGGCCTGAGCCGCTACCATTTCCATCGTCTTTTCAAGCTGCATACCGGACTCACGCCCCGGGCCTATGCCGAGGCGCACCGGGCGGGGCGGCTGCGTGAGCAGCTGGCCGGCAGCCACAGTGTCACCACCGCCATGTACGACGCCGGCTTCAATTCCAGCGGCAGCTTCTACGCCAGCAGCACGGCGCAACTGGGCATGAAACCCGGCGTCTACCGGGACGGCGGCCCGGGCGAGCAGATCCGCTTCGCGGTCGCGCAATGCTGGCTGGGTGCGGTGCTGGTGGCGGCCACCGGACGTGGCATCTGTAGCGTGACGCTGGGCGAGGATGCCGATACGCTGGTGCGGCAATTGCAGGACCGCTTTCCCCGGGCCGAACTGGCGCCCGGCGATGCAGCCTTCGAACAGACGCTGGCCCAGGTGCTGGCCGCGCTGGAAGATCCGGCGCGGGCCACCGCACTGCCGCTGGATGTGCGCGGCACCGCCTTCCAGCAGCGGGTATGGCAGGCGCTGCGCGCGGTGCCACCCGGGGTGACGCTGAGCTACGCCGAACTGGCGGCACGGCTGGGCCAGCCGACGGCGGTGCGCGCCGTCGCCAATGCCTGCGCGCATAACGAGATCGCCGTGCTGATCCCCTGTCACCGCATCGTGCGCCTGGATGGCTCGCGCTCCGGCTATCGCTGGGGCGTGGAACGCAAGGCCGCCTTGCTGGAACGGGAGGCCCGGCAGGCCCTGCAGGCCCCCAAACAGGGCCGCGACTGAAGACGGCTGCACGCACGGCTACAATAGCTCTTCATTCTTTGCTGGAGTCGCGCATGCATGTTCTTGGCAAGGCCGGTCTCACCCTGGCCGGCGTCGCCCTGGTCATCGGTGGGCTGATCGCCTGTTCGCCGCTGGCGGCCATCAATGCCGTCACGCCCTCGGCCACCTATGTCAAGACCGAGGGCGTGGCCTATGGCAGCGGCGACAATCCGCGTCAGCAGCTGGACGTCTACCGGCCTGCCAGGCCGCCTGCCGATGCCGCGCGGGGCTTGCCGGTGGTGGTGTTCTTCTACGGCGGCAGCTGGAACGAAGGCAGCCGCAAGGACTATGCCTTCGTCGGCGAAGCCCTGAGTTCGCGCGGTTTCATTGCGGTGTTGCCGGACTACCGCCTCTATCCCGAAGTCCGCTATCCCGACTTCCTCAAGGACTGTGCCCAGGCCGTGGCCTGGACGCTGCGTTCGGTGCGGGAGCTGGGGGGCGACCCGCAGCGCGTCTTCGTCATGGGACACAGCGCCGGCGCCTACAACGCTGCCATGCTGGCCCTGGATGCCCGCTGGCTGACCCAGGCCGGCAGCTCGCCGGCCGCCTTGCGCGGCTGGATCGGACTGGCGGGGCCCTATGACTTCCTGCCCATCGGCAATGCAGACGTCAAGCCGGTCTTCTTCGCCCCGGATTCGCCGCCTGATTCCCAGCCCATCCGGCATGTGCAAGCCGGTGCGCCGCCGGCGCTGCTGATTGCCTCGCACCAGGACAAGCTGGTCTCGGCCGAGCGCAACACGGCCGGCCTGGCCCGCCTGCTGCGCGCCCGGCAGGTGCCGGTGGTGGAACGCTATTTCGACAATACCTCGCACGCTTCGCTGGTGGGCAGCCTGGCGCGCCCGTTGCGCCTGCTCGCCCCCACGCTGGACGAAGTCAGCCAGTTCATCGCCGCCCCGCCAGACCGGGAGCCGGGCACATGACCGGCGATCTCTTTGCCGCCCTGGCGCGCGAGCCCAGCCAGGAGCGCATCGTGGACGGCGCGCTGCTGCTGCGTGCCTTCGTCGACGAGCAGGAGCGCGCACGCCTGCTGCAGGCTATCGCCATGGTGCTGGAGGCATCGCCCCTGCGCCATATGCAGACGCCGGGCGGTTTTCGCATGTCGGTGGCGATGAGCAATTGCGGCCCTTATGGCTGGGTCACCGACCGGCGCGGCTATCGTTACCAGTCGCTGGACCCGCTGACCGAGCAGCCCTGGCCGCCAATGCCCGAGGCCTTCCTGGCACTGGCTGCGCGCGCGGCCGGCGCGGCCGGGTTTGCCAGCTTCGACCCCGATGCCTGCCTGATCAACCGCTACGAACCCGGCGCGCGCATGTCCCTGCACCAGGACCGCAACGAGCTGGACATGGCCCAGCCCATCGTCTCGGTTTCGCTGGGCTTGCCCGCCACCTTCCTCTTCGGTGGTCTGGCCCGCAGCGACAAGCCGCGCCGCATGCGCCTGGAAAGTGGCGATGTGGTGGTCTGGGGCGGCCCGGCGCGACTGGCCTTCCATGGCATCGATACGCTGGCCGAGGGCGAGCATGCGCTCACCGGCCGCTGCCGCTATAACCTGACTTTTCGGCGCGCACGCTAGCACCCGGTCCGCGCAAGCCCACCGCCAATCCCCCCACGATGGCCAGCGCCCCGATCACCATCGACGCCGACAGGGGCTCTTGCAACACCCAGGCCGAGGCGAGCACCCCGAACAGCGGCGACAGCGCATTGAGCATCAGGGCCCGCACGCCCAATCGTGCCACCACCCAGTTGAACAAGGCCACGCTGACGATGCTGACCAGCACGCCGTGATAGGCGCTCTGCAGCAGCAGGGCCGGCAGCGGCTTGGCGAAGGTCTGCCCGCCCAGCCAGGGGAGGGCCAGCAGCATGGCGCCCAGCGACAGCACCTGGGTCAGGGCCACGGCGTCCAGCGGGGCGACCTTCCAGCTACGGTTCAGCACCAGGTACCACGCCCACATGAAGGCCGACAGCACGAACAGCAGGTCGCCGCGCCACGCGCCCGCCGGGGCCAGGCCGCCACTGGCGAGGATGGCGTTGGAGCCGACCAGCACCAGGCCCGCCAGCAGGAGCAGCACGCCCCACACCGAAAAGCGCTCGCGCTGGCCGAACACGAAGCGGCTGATCGCCATGCCAAACAGCGGCGTCAAGGCCGGATGGATCAACGCGCCGTGCGAGGCCGGGGCATAGTTGACCCCGGCCACCAGCACCAGGCTGAACAAGGGGCCCGACAACAGGAACAGCACCAGCCCACGCGGCCAGCCCACGCCGCAGGCATCGACGAGGCCGCGCTTGCAGGCATAGGGCAGGACCAGCAGGCCGCTGGTGAGATAGCGCACCAGGGTGGCGTCGTAGGGGGTGAGGCCTTGCTGGAAACCATAGCGGGAAATGACAGGCTGGATGCCCCAGATCAGCGCGACCAGGATGCCGGACAGTATCGGTGGGTTCATGGCGTGGGTCTTCATCAAAGCCTGCACAGTAGCGCAGCGGGGCTTTGACTGACTTTCGATAGCCGGTCAATAATGTTCGAATCTGCGCCATCACGAGACCAAGCCATGCCGACCCTGCCCAAGCCTTCGATTTTCCCGGCCAAGTTGCCGGTCAACCAGGTCGATGACATCGCACGACCGGTAGTGGTGGCCGGCGCCGATTATCCCGGTGGTTCGTTGCAAGCCTGGCACAGCCATCGCCGCGCACAGCTGCTGTTCGGCCTGGGCGGGCTGATGCAGGTGGTCACCCAGGACGGCGCCTGGGTGGTGCCGCCGCAGCACGCGGTATGGATCCCCTCGGGGCGCGAGCACCAGAGCCGTATGCTCCTGCCGGTGACCACCTGCAGCGCCTTCGTGGAACCCGAGCATGCGCCGCGTGAAGCGGCCACCTGCCAGGTGCTGGAAGTCGGGCCGCTGCTGCGCGAGTTGCTCATCGAGGCGACTCGCATCGATCCCCGCTATGCACCGCACAGCCGGGAGGAGTACCTGATGCGGCTGTTGCTGGCAGAAATCGGTCTTGCCCGCGAGATCCCGATGCATGTGCCGCTGCCGCAGGACGACCGGCTGGGCGCCCTGTGCCGGGACTTCATGATGTCGCCCTCGATCCAGTCACGGCCTGGGCAATGGGCCGAGCGCCTGCACGTGAGCGAGCGCACCTTCAACCGCAGATTCCTGGTGCAGACGGGCATGGGCTTCCAGCAGTGGCGGCTGCGCGCCTGTATCGTCAACGCGATCTCGCGGCTGGCGCTGGGGCATGCGGTCACGGTGATCGCCTATGACCTGGGCTACGAGCGGCCGGCCGCGTTCTCGACGATGTTCAGGAAGATGACCGGCTATGTGCCCTCCGCGCATCCGGCGGCACAACACCACGCGCGCGCATAAAAAAGGCCGGAGCATTTCGCTCCGGCCAACCATTCTGCGAGGGATGCAGAAGAGACAGACTCCAGTTGCAAGCAGATCAGGCACCCGCCAGGCGCGGTGCCTGGGCGCGGCCGGATGCGGCCATGTAGCGCGCCACCGACAGGTCTTCGTGGGCGATGGCGGGGCGGCGGCCGGAGATCAGGTCGGCCAGCAACTTGCCCGAGCCGCAGGACATGGTCCAGCCCAGCGTGCCGTGGCCGGTGTTGATGTAGAGGTTGGGCACCGGAGTGGCACCCACGACCGGGGTGCCGTCCGGCGTCATCGGGCGCAGGCCGGTCCAGAAGCTGGCCCGGGCAGTGTCGCCCGCACCCGGGAAGAGGTCATTGACCACCAGTTCCAGCGTGGCGCGGCGCTTGGCCTTCAGGCTGGTGTCGTAGCCGACGATCTCGGCCATGCCGCCCACGCGGATGCGGTCGTCGAAGCGGGTCACGGCGATCTTGTAGGTCTCGTCGAGGATGGTCGAGACCGGGGCGGCCTTGGCATCGGTGATGGGCACGGTGATCGAGTAACCCTTCAACGGATAGACCGGGATGGCCGGCAGGCCCGGCACGTCGCGCAGCAATTGCGGCGAGTAGGAGCCCAGCGCCACCACGTAGCGGTCGGCCTTTACCAGTTCGCTGCCGCAGATCACGCCGGCGATCTCGCCGCCGGCCATGGCCAGGCCATCGATGGCCACGTCGTAGCGGAACTTCACGCCGATCTGCTCGGCCATCTTGGCCAGGCGGGTGGTGAAGAGCTGGCAGTCGCCGGTTTCGTCATTGGGCAGGCGCAGGCCGCCGGTGAGCTTGCCGCGCACCTTGTGCAGCGCCGGCTCGGCGCCACCGAGTTGTTCCGGGGAGAGCAGTTCGAAGGGCACGCCGGCTTCCTGCAGCACGGCGATGTCCTTGGCCGCACCATCCAGTTGCTCCTGGGTGCGGAACAGTTGCAGCGTGCCTTGCTGGCGTCCCTCGTAGGGGACGCCGACATCGGCGCGCAGCTCGCGCAGGCAGTCGCGGCTGTATTCGGCCAGGCGCACCATGCGTTCCTTGTTCACGGCATAGCTCTGGGCATTGCAGTTGCGCAGCATCTGCCACATCCAGCGCAGCTGGTTCAGGGTGCCGTCGGGACGGATGGCCAGTGGGGCATGTTCCTGGAACATCCACTTGATGGCCTTGAGCGGAATGCCGGGGGCGGCCCACGGCGAGGCATAGCCCGGGGAGATCTGGCCGGCGTTGCCAAACGAGGTTTCCAGCGCCGGGCCCGGCTGGCGGTCCAGCACGGTGACGTCATGACCGGCCAGGGCCAGATACCAGGCGCTGGTGACCCCGATGACACCGCTTCCAAGAATGACGACGCGCATGTTGACTCCCCGTTTCGATGATGCCGCTGCAAAAGGCTGTTGGATTAGAAGATTCAGCTATGATATGGGGGAATAAATAGTGTTTGTTCGCGTATTTATCGACTATTTCATGAATAAATAATTTAAATCGCGCTGAAACAGGAAAAATCTGATGAGAACCCAGCAGCAATCCATCCGCACCCTCGACAAGCTCGACCACCGCATCCTGGCGGTGCTGCAAAAGGACGGTCGCATTTCCATGAAGGAGCTGGGCGAGCAGGTCGGCCTGTCGGTGACGCCCTGCATCGAGCGGGTCAGGCGCATGGAGCGCGATGGCGTCATCACCGGCTATTACGCCCGTGTCGATCCGGAGTCGCTGGGGGCGACGCTGCTGGTGTTCGTGGAGATCACCCTGAACCACAAGTCGGGCAACATGTTCGAGCAGTTCCGGCGCGAGGTGCTGCGCATTCCCGAGGTGCAGGAGTGCCACCTGGTCTCGGGCGACTTCGACTACCTCATCAAGGCGCGCATTCGTGGCATGGCCGAGTACCGCAAGCTGCTGGGCGACATCCTGCTGCAGTTGCCGGGGGCGGCACAGTCCAAGAGCTATGTGGTGATGGAGGAAATCAAGGAAACCCTGGCACTGCCCCTGGATGACTGATCCGATCGGCACTGTACTTGAATCCGGCGGCTGTTCCTGTGCATTCCGGTTCGGCCTGGTGTGACCTAGACTTCACCTACACTGGACTCCACTCCATACCGGGACATCATGCCTTCCAAACCAAGAATCGAACAATACAATCAACCCGCAGGCGGCTGGGGCGCGCTGAAATACGTCGCGCTGAACCTGGTCAAGGAACACGTGGCCGACGGCAAGGGCATCCGCACCCTGTTGTCGCAGAACCAGCCTGACGGCTTCGATTGCCCCGGTTGTGCCTGGCCGGACCGCGAACATACCTCCACCTTCGAATTCTGCGAAAACGGCGTCAAGGCAGTGGCCGCCGAGGCCACCAAGAAGCGCGTCACCCCCGAGTTCTTTGCCCGGCACACCGTGGCCGAGCTGATGCAGCAGTCCGACTACGAACTCGAAGAGCACGGCCGCCTGACCCATCCCATGGTCTACGACGCCGCCTCCGACAAGTACCAGCCGATCGCCTGGGCCGATGCCTTTGCGCTCATTGGTCGTCATCTGAATGCCTTGCCCGATCCGGACATGGCCGACTTCTATGTCTCCGGCCGCGCCAGCAACGAGGCGGCTTTCCTGTTCCAGCTGTTCGTGCGCCAGTACGGCACAAACAATTTCCCCGACTGCTCCAACATGTGCCACGAGCCCACCAGCGTGGGCTTGCCGGGGACGGTCGGCATCGGCAAGGGCACGGTGCTGCTGGATGATTTCGACCTGTGCGACACCATGTTGCTGTTCGGCCAGAACCCGGCCACCAACCACCCGCGCATGATGGGCGAGCTGCGCCACGCCTCCAAGCGCGGCGCCACCATCGTGGCCATCAACCCGCTGAAGGAACGCGGCCTGGAACGCTTTGCCGACCCCCAGAGCAAGGTCGAGATGCTGACCATGGGCAGCACCCGGATCAGTTCTATGTTCATCCACCCCAAGCTGGGCGGCGACCTGGCGCTGATCAAGGGCGTCATCAAGCGCACCATCGAGCTCGACGACGCAGCCGTGGCGGCGGGCAGCGAGCGTGTGCTGGATGTGAAGTTCATCGAGGAACATACCTCCGGCTTCGACGCCTTCGCCGCCCAGGCGCGGGCCGAAAGCTGGGAGGACATCATCGGCGAGTCGGGGGTCTCCCGCGACGATATCGAGAAGCTGGCGCAGGTCTACGTCAAGGGCAAGGCAGTCATTGCCACCTGGGGCATGGGCCTGACCCAGCACAAGCATGCGGTGGCGACCATCCAGCTGCTGTCGAACATGATGATGCTGCGCGGGAACATCGGACGCCCCGGCGCCGGCCTGTGCCCGGTGCGCGGCCATTCCAACGTGCAGGGCGACCGCACCGTGGGCATCGACGAGAAACCCACCCCGGCCTTCCTGGATCGGCTGGAGCAGGTGTTCGGCTTCAAGGCGCCGCGCCATCACGGCAACGACACCGTCGGCTCGGTCATGGCCATGCTGGAAGGCCGCACCAAGGTCTTCATCGGCCTGGGCGGCAATTTCGCCATGGCCACGCCCGACACCCCGCGCACCTTCGAGGCCCTGCGATCCTGCAACCTGACGGTCCACATCACCACCAAGCTCAACCGCAGCCACCTGGTGCACGGAAAGGACGCCCTGATCCTGCCGACCATGGGCCGCACCGAGATCGACGTGCAGAAGTCCGGTCCGCAGGGCGTGACGGTGGAGGATTCGATGAGCATGGTGCACGTCTCCTACGGCATCAACAAGCCGGCTTCCGAACACCTGATGTCGGAGACGGCCATCGTGGCCTACATGGCCGAGGCCACCATGCGCTCGCGCAGCAATGGCCCCAGGATCGACTGGCTGTGGTACGCCGAGGACTATGCGCGCATCCGCGATGCCATCGAACAGGTCTATGACGCCTTCAAGGGTTACAACGAGCGCATCACCCATCCGGGTGGCTTCCACCTGGGTGTGGCCTCGCGCGACCGGGTCTGGAAGACCAATACCGGCAAGGCCAACTTCATCGTGCATGACATCCCCAAGGACACGCCCATCCATCGCGCCCGTGCCATCCATGGCGAGAAGCTGATGACCCTGATGACCACGCGTTCGCACGACCAGTACAACACCACCATCTATGGCATGGACGACCGCTATCGCGGCGTGTTCGGCCAGCGCCGGGTGGTCTTCATCAACCCGGCCGACCTGCAGATGCTGGGCTTGAAGGATGGCGAGTGGGTCGATATCACCAGCGTCTGGGACGACGGCGTGGAGCGTCGCGCCGATGGCTTCCTGCTGGTGGAATACGACATTCCGCGTGGCTGCATCGGCAGCTACTACCCGGAAACCAATCCGCTGGTGCCGCTGGAGAGCTTTGCCGACCAGGCCCGCACCCCGACCTCCAAGTCGATTCCGGTCTTGCTGTCGCGTTCGGCGGTGCAGCGCGCGGCGGCCTGAATGGGGGAGGCACTGATGGATATCGAGACCTCCCCGGTCCAGGATGCGGACCTGCAGGCCCGGGCGCAGCAGATGGGCGTGCCGCCCGAGGTGCTGCTGATCGTCGAGACCCTGCAGCTTGACGCCGAGGAGAAGGCGGGTGGGGCGCTGTCACTGGCGCGTCTGTCCAAGCGCACGCAATTGCGCATGAGCACGCTGCGACGCTTTCTCTCGGCACTGGAAGAGGCCGGCGTGGTCAGCGTGGAGATGAACGAGGATGGTACCGGCAGCGCCAGCTTGCTGGTGGCGCCGCAGTAGGCCGGACCTTCGGAGCGCCCCTCCGGCGAGCTCAGGACAGGCTTCGATACGGTGCTTTGCACCTACTACTCAGTCCGAACGGTTCACTTTGTGTGGCCTTGCATCCCTATCCACCGTTCGGACTTCTGGGGATGTACGGCACCACACAGACAACCGTTCGGACTGAGTAGGCGCCGTGCGCCGTATCGAAGGCGCTCCCAAGCCCAGGCAACCAGCGCATACCCCCTCACCCCGCCAACTCCTGCACCAGCTTGCCCACCAGCTTCAGCGCCTGCTCGATCTCCCGCGACCACGGATAGCTGTAGTTGAGCCGGATGAAATGGCTGTAGCGGTTGGTCGCCGCAAAGATGCGCCCCGGCGCTACCGTGATGCCCAGCGCCAGGCTGCGCCGGTACAACTCCATGGCATCCACGTCGCCGGGCAATTCCACCCAGAGCACATAGCCGCCTTCCGGTTCCGACACCCGCGTGCCGGCCGGGAAGAAGCGCAAGACGAAATGCCGCATCAGCTCGCGCTGCTGGGCGAAGCTGCGGCGCACCCGCCGCAGGTGACGCTCGAAGCCGCCCTGGGTCAGGTATTCGGCGATGGCGCGCTGGGGCGCGGCGGGCGTGGCCAGGGTGTTCAAGAACTTGAGCTTTTCCACCTGGTCCCGGTAGCGGCCCGGCATGGCCCAGCCGATGCGGTAGGCCGAGGTCAGGCTCTTGGAGAAGGACGAGCAGTGCAGTACCAGGCCCTCGCGGTCGTAGTTCTTCAGCGACGAGGGATGGGCGTTGCCGTAGTAGAGCTCGCTGTAGACGGCGTTCTCGATCAGAGGCATCTGGTATTGCGCGGCCAGGCGTACCAGTCTCTCCTTTTCGCTGTCGGGCATGCGAAAACCCAGCGGATTCTGGAAGTTGGGCATGACCATGCAGGCCGCCACGGGCTGGGTCTTCATCCGTTCTTCCAGGGCGCCGACATCGATGCCGCGTTGCGCATCGGTGGGGATCTCCAGGGCCCGCATGCCCAGGCGTTCGATGGCGTGCAGCATGGCATAGAAGGTCGGGGTCTCCACCGCGATGGTGTCGCCCGGCCGCGCCACCGCCTGCAGGCAGAGGTTGATGGCCTCGGTGGCGCCGACGGTGACGACGATCTCGTCGGGATCGACCTTCAGGCCGTTTTCCAGGTAGCGCCGGGCGATCTGGCGCAGCAGCTCGGGATGGCCCGG
>JAFAMT010000211.1 GCA_019233085.1 Herbaspirillum sp. | reverse complement strand
GTCAGCGTTGGCGCGCACGTCCGAAATCGAGATCAGGGTCTGGCCCTTCTTCACGGCCGCGCCTTCGCGCACCAGGATGGCCGAGACGATGCCGCCCTCCAGGTGCTGGATGACCTGGTTATGTTCGGAGGCGACGATGCGGCCATTGCCGCGCACCACCATGTCGATGGGCGCGAAGATCGACCACACCACCAGCAAGGCCAGCAGCACCGCACAGGACAGCACGGCCAGGCGCGGGCGCGGCATGCTGCGCAGTTCGCCCAGGCGGTGATCCAGGCGCGGCACCAGACGGCGCAGCAAGCCCTTGCCGCGGGAGGCAATCCCGGGGGCGGCGTCGGGCTTGAGCGACATGGTCATTTCGCGGCCGCCTGGTATTGCACGATGACGCGCGAGTCATTGGCCGCGCTGTTCTCGGTGGTGGCCACGCGGCTCACCACGCGTTCCTTTTCCACGCCGGCATCGATGAGGTAATTGCGCACGGCAACGGTGCGGTAGTAGGCACGACGACGGCTCTCGGTATAGCCACCGCTGCTGATGACGCCAGTGACCACGATCTTGCCCTGGCTGGTCTTGGCGCGACGTACCCAGTCGCCGATGCTCTTGTCCAGCGCCTTGCCGCCCTCCTCGCTCAACTGGGTGGAGTCGATATCGAAGTTCAGGGTCACGGCCTTTTCATTGGCATCGATGCGCAGGCCGGGGGCGACTTCCTTGTCGTTCGGCTCGGCCTTGACCTGGATGGCATTAGGGCTGGAGGGCGCAGCCGCGCTGCGCAGGCTGCCTGCATCGGACTGCAGCGGCGGTGCCGCCAGCTTGGCCTTGAGGGTCGCCACTTCGCGCTTCAACTGCTCGATCTCCTGCACCTTCTCGCGTTCGGACTGGGTCTCGGCGGCACTGCTGTTGCTGGCATTGCTGCTGGCGTTACCGGTACCGGCATTGTCGGCGCTGCCGCTGACCTCGTTCTTCTTCGTCTTGACCTCGCCCTGCACCACCTGTGTCTGGCTCTGCGTGATCAGCTTGCTGACCTTCATCTGGGCCAGCTTCTGCGAGTAGTAGAACAGGGTGACCACGAACACCACCACCACGAAGATCATGACCAGCACCACGTTGGACAAGGCGTCCACGAAGCCTGGCCAGAAATTCTGTTCCTTTCCGCCCTCCATCTTTCCCCCGTCCTATTTCACTGCCTGCGTCGGCGGCACGGTCTCTGACGCCGAGGCACGGCCGGTATTGCGCAGGATCTGATAACTGATGTCGGCCTGCTGGAACAGCAGGTTGGCAAAATCGGTGCGGGCCTGGAAGGCCTGCTGGTAGGCGTCCAGCACGTCGATGAGCTGCTTGCTGCCGGTGGAGAGCTGGTCCAGGAAGATATCGGCCACGTTGGCATTGGTCATGTAGGCCTGGCGCGAGATGTCCATGCGCTTTCTCACCGCGCCCAGGGTGCGGTAGTTGATCTCGATCTGCTCGCGCAGCTTGCGCTCCAGGTCCAGCGCGGTGTTGCTCTTCTCGACGTACTTGGCGCCAGCCTGCTTGTTGTAGTACACGTCGCTGCCGCCGTTGAGCAGGTTCATGCTCATCACCAGCATGAGGCGGCGATCGGTGGTGAGCTGCAAGCTGTTGTCGGTGGTATCGATGGCACCACCGGCACCGCGCGTCTTGGTCTGGGTCCACTCCAGGGCCAGCGTGGGCGAGAACTTGGCGCGCGCCGACTTCAGTTCGTGACTGGCCGCGTCCAGGTCGCGCCGCGCCGCGCGCACGCCGGGATTGGTCTCATAGACATCCTGCAGGGCCAGCTTGGAGGTATCGGGTACCACCGGCATCATGTGGTCGGGGACCTCGATCTGCTCGATCTTGCGGCCGGTGATCTGGTTCAGCGAGACCATGGCGCTTTCCAGCACGCCCTCGGCCTCGGCCACGGCGGACTGGGCGGTGAGCGAACGGCCACGCACACGCTCGAAGTCGACATTGCTGGCGCCGCCGCCCTCCAGGCGCTTGCGCATGTAATCCAGCAGGCTGTCCATGCGCTTGGCATAGCTGCGCGCAAAGGACAGCGAGGCATAGGCGCGCATCACGTCGTAATAGGCCTTGATGGCGTTGTAGTACAGGGTCTCGCGTGCATCTTCGCGACGCAGGTCGGCCGCCGTGGCCAGGGCACTGGACTTGCGATAGTCGTAGTAGGAGCCGGCGCGAAGATCGGCTGGCGGCCGATGAGCGTGACGTCCCAGCGCTTGTGGTAGGACATGCGCTGCACCAGGCCGGTATTGGGATCGATCACCGACGACGGCGACGAATACTCGTTACCCTTCTGCGCGCGCACGTCCAGGGTCGGCCCCATCTGCCCGGCGGCGGCCTTGGCAGCATATTCCGCCTGGTCGGCCTGGGCCGCCGTGGCGGCAAAGCTGTAGCTGTTGTTCAGGGCCAGGTCGAGCACCTGGCGCAAACCCAGGTCGTGCACCGGATCGCCTTCGGGTGCCACGGCGATCTGCGGCAGCACGATGGTGTTGCCGGTGAATTCGGCATCGGACTGGCGCAGCAGCAACAGGATCTCATCCTGGGCCGAGGCCGGCGCCGTGGCCGCGGGCACCGCGGGCAGGCGGAAGTCGACCGCTGCCGGTCCGGCAGGATCGGTACCCAGTCGAATCTGTGGCGGGCTCTCCAGCTTCTCGGCTTGCTCGGGGGCCGCCGGCGGGGCCATCCTTGAAGGCGCAAGCGGCTCCGCAAGCGCTGGCGGGGAGTCCGCTGCACTCACC
The DNA here is from genome assembly GCA_019233085.1 of Herbaspirillum sp. Taxonomy (GTDB): domain Bacteria; phylum Pseudomonadota; class Gammaproteobacteria; order Burkholderiales; family Burkholderiaceae_D; genus Herbaspirillum. The sequence goes on along the minus strand of JAFAMT010000211.1, from coordinate 1,465 downwards.
AGTTGGTGTGCGACCAGTCCAAAAGACAACCCAAGTCCAAGTAATAGACGCTTTCTCTTCTTCAATCTCATCAACGCAATCGACCGGCTTCCTGCCGGCCTCCCCTGCACCAACCCGCTTTATGGAATGAATCGACAGCCCTCGCCCCGATTCCGGAATTTCAGTCCCGCGCCCCTGTTCTTCGAGTTCTCGAAGCGGAGACCGATGAAAACGTGATCACAAAACAATGGTCATTTGGCAAATGTTATTACCATAACAACAAGACGATTTTAACACCCCAGCATGGCAACGCGATTACAGGCATGTACAAAAACTCGTTTAATTTCAATTGACTTGATCAAAATTAATTTGATGAATTATGGTCAGTTTGTTGCCTTGCGACTATCGGGAAAAACCGTATTTGCATGAAGAAAGACGAAAACTCAAAAAAATGCGGTTGAAAAACCACAGGCCTCTCCCTATATCTTGCCCATTGGCGATTGCCATTACCTATTTCCATCATCCATTTCTTCAATGAGGACCTCAACATGGCGACCGAAAAACAGACCATGGGCTTCCAGGCCGAAGTCAAGCAACTGCTGCAACTGATGATCCACTCGCTGTACTCGAACAAGGAAATCTTCCTGCGCGAGCTGGTCTCCAACGCTTCGGACGCGGCCGACAAGCTGCGTTTCGAGGCCATCAACAATGCCAGCCTGTTCGAAAACGACCCCGAACTGAAGATCAGGATCAGCGTCGACAAGGCAGCCCGCACCATCACCATCTCCGACAACGGCATCGGCATGAACCGTGACGAGGCCATCTCGCACCTGGGCACCATCGCCAAGTCGGGCACCAAGGAATTCTTCTCGCGCCTGTCCGGCGACCAGCAGAAGGATGCGGCCCTGATCGGCCAGTTCGGCGTGGGCTTCTATTCCGGTTTCATCATTGCCGACCGCATCACAGTCGAGACGCGCCGTGCCGGTACGCCAGCGGCCGAAGGCGTGCGCTGGGAATCCGAAGGCGCGGGCGACTTCTCGATCGAACAGATCGACAAGCCCAGCCGCGGTACCGACATCATCCTGCACTTGCGTGAGGGCGAGGATGAATTCTTGTCGTCCTGGCAACTCAAATCGATCATCCGCAAGTATTCCGACCATATCTCCCTGCCCATCCAGATGCACAAGGAAGAATGGGACGAGGAAAAGAAGGAAACCGTGCAGAAGGACGAGCTGGAAACGGTCAACCAGGCCAGCGCCCTGTGGAGCCGCAGCAAGTCCGAGATCACCCCGGAGCAGTACGAGGAGTTCTACAAGCACGTCTCGCACGACTTCGGCGCGCCGCTGGCCTACACCCACAACCGCGTGGAAGGCCGCAGCGAGTACACCCAGCTGCTGTATATCCCCGCCCGTGCCCCGTTCGACCTGTGGGACCGCAACAAGCGCGGCGGCATCAAGCTTTACGTCAAGCGCGTCTTCATCATGGA
>JAFAMT010000376.1 GCA_019233085.1 Herbaspirillum sp. | reverse complement strand
GAAACGCCGACCATGATCTTCGCCGGCGAAGAATACGGCACCGGCTCCTCGCGCGACTGGGCGGCCAAGGGCACGCAACTGCTCGGCGTCAAGGCCGTGGTGGCGCGTTCCTTCGAACGCATCCACCGTTCCAACCTGGTTGGCATGGGCGTGCTGCCGCTGCAGTTCAAGGGCAACGACAGCGTGCAGACGCTGGGCATCACCGGCGACGAAACCTTCGACCTGAAGGGCCTGGACGGCGAGATCAAGCCGCAACAGGACGCTACCCTGGTGATCCATCGCAAGAATGGTGAAACCAAGGAAGTCAAGGTCCTGCTGCGTATCGATACCCCGATCGAAGTGGACTACTACAAGCATGGCGGCATCCTGCCGTTCGTGCTGCGCCAGCTGCTGGCTGCCTAAGCCAGACAGGATCCCCGCAGCGCCCCCGGGTGCTGTGGCCTGGAGCAACAATAAAAAGCGCCGGATCCGTCCGGCGTTTTTTATTGCCCTGCCGCCCTCACGGCGCGGCTGCGGCAATGACACCTCCTCCAAATCATCTACAATAGATGGTTTCGTTTCTACAGATTGCCTCCATGCGTCGTCCCGCCAAACGCTCCTCCTCCAAGCTCTCCGCCGATAGCCAGCACCTGGTGACCTTTGCGCAAGCCATCGCGCAAGCCTCCAGCCGGCTCGAAGAGCGGGCCTGGCTGAAACCCCTGGACGCGCTGCTCAACAAACTGCTGCGCACCGGCCACCAGGCGCTCATCGATGCTGCCCTGGATCACCTGTTCAAGGCCGATCTGGATGCCTACGACGTCCTCATCGAAGCCGTTGAAGCCGGCAGCGAATCGACCACCGTGGACCACGACGGCGAGGACTATGACGTGCAATTGCTGGTCCTGCCGGTACTGGCCTGGACCCGCTTTGCTATCGCTTCCGGCGCCATCGCCGGCGAGCTGCAAAATGCCATCGCCGCCCACCTGCATGCCCACGTGCTGGCCAAGGACGCGCGCCTGGCGCTGGCGCCGGTGCTGTTTTCCATCGAGCAGCTGCCGCGCCTGCATACCGATGTCTTCGCACTGACGCGCCAGATGGGCCAGAGCGCACTGAAGAACGGCACAGTCCAGTTGCGCGGCGAGCAGCAGCCGACCGCCGCCTTCCTGGCCGATACCCGCTATGTGATCGCCGCCGTGGCAGTTCCTACGGGCAACGCCCTGTTCCACTGGCAGGAGAGCGAGCAGCAAAGCCATTTCTCGACCAACAAGAGCGCCGCCTTCGATGCCTGGAAGCAGCAGGTCACCCCGCTGTTTGCACGCCTGCTGCCAGGCTGCAATGTCGAACTGCTGCTGCCACAGGCCTACTACTTCGGCTGCCGCGAGGCCGACAAGCGCATCCGCCCGGCTTCCATCCGTGCGGCCGACTACTTCCTGACGCAAACACTGGAGATCAATTCCTCCGAGCTGCACGCCAGCATCGGCGGCTTCTCCGAGGATATCAACGGCCAGGTCGACGAATACCGTATCGGCTTTTCCATCGGCGGTGACCCCACCGTGGTCTATGGCACGGTGTGGCCTCTCTACGAGCAGGAAAGCGGCGATGAACTGACCCTGATGCTGCCCGCCGGCGCCGGCCTCGCTGATGGCTTGCCCACCAGCCCGCTGCAGCAGATCCTGACGGTGCTGCGGGAATGCGGCATCGTGCACATCAAGCACCATGCCGAACGCTTCACGATGGAGTTCTGCGACGATTGCGGCGCCCCGCTCTTCCCCGACCGCGAAGGCGAGCTGGTACACGCCGAGATGCCGGAAGACACGCCGCCACCCGTGGAGCATTTCCACTGACAGGCAGCCATGCCTGGCGCGATATGCCGATATGCTGAAATGCCGATACGCCGGGCAAGCACAAACAAAAAAGGCATCCGCTGGTGGCGGATGCCTTTTTGTCTTTTTGCGACGACGCTATGCCGCGCGCTTTTCCTGTACTGCCCAATGCCGATTGCTACAGGATCCGGCCTGCACCTGCTCCGGATCCTCTTGCTGCAGGCCTGTCCTGATCAGGCTGCCAGCTTTTCGATCAAGCCCATTTCGGCGCTGGACATGAGCTTGTCGATGTCTACCAGGATCAGCATGCGCTGTTCCAGGGTACCCAGGCCGATCAGGTAGTCGGAGTCGAAGGTGGTGCCCATCTCCGGCGCCGGCTTGATCTGCTCCTGGGTCAGGGTGATCACGTCGGACACGCTATCGACCACCATGCCGACCACGCGACCGCCGATGTTGAGGATGATCACGACCGTGAACTGGTCATAGGTCGGCTCGCCCAGCTGGAACTTGATGCGCATGTCGACGATGGGGACGATGATGCCGCGCAGGTTCACGACGCCCTTGATGAAATCGGGCGAATTGGCGATGCGGGTCACGGCCTCGTAGCCGCGGATTTCCTGAACCTTCAGAATATCGATGCCGTATTCTTCCTTACCCAGGGTGAAGGCAAGAAATTCGTTTCCGTTGCTGTCGGTCTTGTCGCCGAAGCCGGAAAGATTCTTGGATGCAGTGTCAGACATGGTGTGGCCCTTTAAAAATCAGGAAAATACAGATTCGTCATTCAGCTGGCGGCTGGATCGCAGCAATGCTGCCACATCGACAATCAGGGCGACGCCGCCGTCACCCAGAATGGTAGCACCGGAAATACCGGCAACCTTCCGATAGTTGGATTCCAGATTCTTGACAACGATCTGCTGTTGTCCGATCAGGTCATCCACGAACAATGCCGCCTTCTTGCCATCGGACTCCAGGATCACCACCAGACCCTGCGAGGGATCCTTGAAGGAAGGCACGATGTTGAAGATCTGATAAAGCGGTATCAGCGGCAGGTATTCGCCGCGCACGCGCAGCACTTGGCCCTGGCCGCTGATTTCCTTGATATCTTGCGCTAATGGCTGCAAAGATTCAACCACATATCCTAGCGGCAATATGTAAACTTCTTCACCGATGCGGATCGACATGCCATCCAGGATCGCCAGCGTCAGGGGCAGCGAGATCGAAATCGTGGTGCCAAAGCCCTTGCTGGAGCGGATATCGACCGCGCCGCCCATGGCCAGGATATTGCGCTTGACCACATCCATGCCCACGCCGCGGCCCGACACGTCAGTCACCTGCTCGGCCGTGGAGAAGCCGGGTTCGAAGATCAGCTGCCACACATCGGCATCGGAGATGTTGTCGTTGACCGGCATGCCCTGTTGCTTGGCCTTGGCCAGGATCTTGTCGCGATTGAGCCCGCCGCCGTCGTCGGTGACTTCGATGATGATGTTGCCGCCCTGGTGTTCGGCCGACAGCGACAAGGTCCCTGCCTCGCCCTTGCCGGCCGCCCGGCGTGCATCGGGCAGCTCGATGCCATGGTCGATGCTGTTGCGGACCAGGTGCGTGAGCGGATCGACGATGCGCTCGATGAGCCCCTTGTCCAGTTCGGTGGCTGCGCCATGGGTGACGAACTCGACCTGCTTGCCCAGCTTGTGCGCCAGGTCACGCACCATGCGCGGGAAGCGCGAGAACACGTAATCCATCGGCATCATGCGGATCGACATCACCGATTCCTGCAGATCGCGGGTATTGCGGCTCAACTGGCTCACGCTATTGAGCAGATGCTCGTGCGTCATGGGGTCGAGCTTGCCCACGCGTTGCTCGATCATGGCCTGGGTGATCACCAGTTCACCTACCAGGTTGATCAGCTGGTCGACCTTCTCGATACTCACGCGGATGGACGAGGATTCATGCCCCTGCGCTGCCGCGGCACCACTCTTGGCAGCCTTCTTTTCGGCAGCGGCATGCTCGGTCACCGGCAGCGGCACATCCTCGGGATGCGGCTGGCTCAGGGTATCGCTGTCATTCTTCTTGGCGCTGATGTCCAGCGGGACGAAGGGAGCAAAGAAGCCGTAGCCCTGCTCACGCTCCTTGTCTTCAATGGCGGTATGGTTGTCGAAGAAGCCATAACCCTGGGTGCGCTCGCGCTCTTCCTGGGTGACGAAATTATCGAAGAACCCATATCCGCGCTCTTCTTCGGCACTGCGCACCGGATCAACCGATTGCGATACCTTCAGCTCGTCCACGTTGACGATGAAGGCACAGATGGCGACCACGTCATCGATGGGCTCTGCCGTATCCAGCACGAAGACCCAGCGGCCTTCGGGCGACTTGTTCTTTTCGATCTTGCCCAGCATGGACAGCTCGTCGGCCAGCGCCTCGGCGTCCTTGTCGGCAATGACCGGCATGTCCAGCCGGTAGCGGCATACCCCGCCCGGACCGGGTGCGGCAGCTACCGCGCCGCCAGAAGATCTGACGGAGACCGGCTTGACGGGGGCCGAGCTCTTGCCCTGGGACAGCGCCTCCAGCAGCATGCGCACGTCGCCCACCGCGTCCAGGTCCACCTCGGCACCATGCTTGTGACCGTCCAGCATGGACTTGAGCACGTCCTTGGCCGCCAGGAAGGCGTCCACATGCTCGGAGGTCAGCGCCATCTGGCCCTGGCGAATGCGGTCCAGCAGCGATTCGAGCACGTGCGTGACCTCGGCGATATCGGTCAGGCCAAAGGTCGACGAGCCGCCCTTGATGGAATGGGCCGCACGAAAGACCGCATTGAGGTCTTCCGGATCCGGCGAGGCCACATTGACGGCCAACAACAGCTTTTCCATTTCGGCGAGCCCCTCTTCGGCCTCGTCGAAAAAGACTTGGAAAAACTGGCTCATATCAATGCTCATGCCTGGGCTCCATCAAGGATGCAGTTCGTGTCGTTCTTCTTTTCCTGGCAAATCAGCCGATCACTTTCTTGACGACCTCGGTCAGGCGCTGCGGGTCGAAGGGCTTGACCAGCCAGCCATTGGCGCCGGCGGCCTTGCCCTTGGCCTTCATTTCGTCGCTGAACTCGGTGGTCAGCATGAGGATGGGAACGCGCGCATAGCTGGTCAGCTCGCGCAAGGAGCGGATCAAGGTCAGGCCGTCCATGCGTGGCATGTTCTGATCGGTCAGGACCAGGTCGAAGGTCTGCGACCTGGCCTTTTCCAGCGCGTCCACACCGTCGACCGCTTCGGTGACGTTGTAACCCGCAGCCTTCAGACTGAATACCACCATCTGACGCAGTGATCCGGAATCATCTACTGCGAGAATTGTTTTGGACATCGTTACTCCCTGTTTCTTCAATAAGGCTCATGCGCTTACGCATTATGCCGCACCCTTGGTATCGGACCTACCACTGTGCCGGCCCGGAATGACCTAGTTCAATCTTGTACCACTCTGCCGGTTGCCCGGATTCATGACAACGCTGCCAACCGCTCAGAACAATTCGATGTCGCCGCTCTCCATGCGGGTCTGGCGCACCGCCTTCCAGAGGCCATTGTCCAGCACGGTCAGGCGTTCTTCCATGGCCTGGACGGTGCTGGCGAGCAATTCTTCCAGCTCCACGTCGGTCTGGTCCTGCTCCGGCACGATCTCGAAGCTGTTGGCACTGAGCACGCCCAGCGCTTCGCGCAAGCCGATGACACGACGCACGATACGCTCAAGCAGCTGGCTGGTCATGTCCTGGAACTGCAGACCGGTCACCGCCGCATTGACGTGGTGGCTGACCTGGGCCTGGGTCCCCTTGAGGCGCTCGATGCTCTCGGCGTCGAATTCGCCGGTGCCGTTCATGAGCGCTTCCAGGATGGTCTGCTGGGCCTGCACCGAACGGTGCAGCTCCATGAAGCTGCTACCGAGCTTGCCGATGGCCTCGCCCAGGAGGATGTTGGTCTGGACCAGGTCAGACTCCACCTCCGTCAACTGGCGACTGCCGCCGCTGGCAGTATCGAGCAACAAGCGCTTGAGCTCCTGCAGCATGGTCTTGGTCGGCATATCCGGCTCTCTTCCCTTGGACAGTTAAAACACTTCTAGGTCAATTCTTGGCAGGAGCGCTCAAGCCCTGCTGGACATCATCGTCGCTGGCATCGGTGGGGACGTTGAGCGAACCGCTATCCTTCTCCACCAGTTCCTCTGCCTTCTTGTTCATCACGATGATGCTGATACGCCGGTTGATCGGATTGAACGGGTCTTCCTTGTCCAGCAATACCGCCGAGGACAGGCCAACCACCCGCAACACCTTGGATTCATCCATGCCGCCCAGGATCAGCTCGCGACGCGAGGCATTGGCGCGGTCGGCCGAGAGTTCCCAGTTGCTGTAGCCCTTCTCCCCCTGGGAGTAAGGCGTGGCATCGGTATGCCCCGACAGGCTGATCTTGTTGGGCACATCGTTGAGGGTCCGGCCGATCTCGTGCAGGATGTCCTTGGTATAGGGCTGCAGCTGCGCGCTGGCCAGCGCAAACATCGGACGGTTCTTCTCGTCCACGATCTGGATGCGCAAGCCTTCGGAGGTGATGTCGATGAGCAGCTGGTTCTTGAATTGCTTCAGCGTGGGATTGGAGTCGATCGCCTTCTCGATGCGCGACTTGAGCTCCTCCAGGCGGGTCCGCTCGGCACGTTCCAGCTCCTGCTGGGCCTGCTTGAGGGTCTGCTTGCGCGTGACCACGTCGTTCTCGCCCTTGCGCAACTGGCCGTCCTGGCGCGTCAGGTCCTTGCCGCCGCCAGGGAGCACGGTATTGGCGTCGCCACTGCCGGAGCCGCCGGCCATGGCCACCTTCAGCGGCGTCTTGAAATATTCGGCAATCCCGTTCAGGTCGCCCTTGGCGGTCGAGCCAAGCAGCCACATCAGCAGGAAGAACGCCATCATTGCCGTCACGAAGTCGGCGTACGCGATCTTCCAGGCGCCGCCGTGGTGACCACCGCCGCCCTTCTTGATCCGCTTAACGATTATGGGACGTAGCCCTTCGTCGGCCATGCCTGTGCTCCTGCCTCAATACTGTTGCCTGTGTGAATCGACTATAACGTCGCGCGCTTGCCTGAAGCTTACTTGCCCTTGGCCTGCTTGACGTGTTCTTCCAGTTCCAGGAAGGTCGGACGTTCGGTCGAGAACAGGACCTTGCGGCCGAATTCGATCGACAGCGCCGGCGCATAGCCGTTCAGGCTGGCCAGCAGGGTCACCTTCACGCATTGGTAGATCTTGGTCGATTCGTGCAGCTTCTGCTCCAGCAGACTGGAGAGCGGGCCCACGAAGCCATAGGCCAGCAGAATACCGAGGAAGGTACCCACCAGCGCGTGCGCGATCAGCATACCCAGTTCGGAAGGCGGGATACCCACCGATTCCATGGTGTGCACCACCCCCATCACCGCGGCCACGATACCGAAGGCCGGCATGCCGTCGCCCAGCTTGGCGATGCAATGCACCGGGATCTCGCCTTCGTGGTGATGGGTTTCGATTTCGTTGTCCATCAGGTTTTCGATCTGGAAGGCATCCATGTTGCCCGACACCATCAGACGCAGGTAGTCGGTCATGAATTCGATGAGGTGATGGTCCGCCAGCACGCCCGGGTATTTGCTGAAGATCGGGCTGCTTTCGGGTTCCTCGATGTCGCCTTCGATCGACATCAGACCTTCCTTGCGGGATTTGGTCAGGATCTCGAAGAGCAGCGCCATGAGCTCCATGTAGAGCGCCTTGGTGTAGGTCGACCCCTTGAGCACCGTCGGCAATGCCTTCAGCGTGGCCTTGATCGCCTTGGTGTTGTTACCGACCAGGAATGCGCCCCCCGCGGCGCCGCCGATCATCAGCAGTTCGAGTGGCTGAAACAGCGCCCCGACATGGCCGCCAGACAGCACGAACCCGCCGAAGACGGACCCCATGACCACGACATATCCAATTATGACTAACAAGTGCCTACTCCCGTCCCGGTGGCGTTGAGTGTATTTTCACGTTCATCAGGTTACATGTATTCCATTCAAGCAAATGGGGGAATACATAACCGAAAAACGCCCTTCCTTTTTGATTTACGACCAAATCCGCCCAAACTTGATACGCCACGTCTCGCCCCTGCGCCCCCTTACATGCGCCAGCCATGCAGAAGCGGTCCGCCCCCTTCCGGCTGGATCACCACATCCGGCGCGGCACCGGGAATATGGAACTCGTAACTGAGCAAGAGCGTGCCCGGCCGCATCTCGGCACGCGCCTTGTGCCAGAGGGCAAGCATCGCGGCCGGAGACAGATAGGCAAAGACGACATCATAGTCGGCGAAGTCCAAAAGCAGGTAGTCGCCTCGCACAAATCGACAGGAATTTCCGGCCAGGGCCGCACGCAAGCGACTCACCAGCCAAGGCAAGGGCGCAATCTCGATACCGGTGAACTGGCTTTCGGGACGGCGCCGCGCCAGGTCCAGCACGGCACCGCCCAGGCCGCTGCCGATATCCATGAAGCGAATCGGCCGATCAGGCGGCAGCAGACCCGCCACGGCATCCCAGGCCGGCTGCCCGGACGGATAGAACGGTACCTGGCTACGGAAGGTGGACCAGAACAGCACCAGCATGAACAGGAAGACCGCCAGGAACAGCCAGGGCGGCAATTGCAGGCGCCCCACCAGCAGCGCGGCCAGCGGGAACAAGCCCAGGATCACCCACCACCAGACGGCCAGGCGGCGCCAGCGCGCCAGCAAGGCACCCAGCAGGCCATGCAGCAGGGACATCGGCAAAGGGGAAATGGGAGGGAAACCGGCGCGCTGGACCAGCACATCGGTCAGGTTGGCCCCCACCAGGGCCAACAGGAACAGCAGCAAGGCCTGCATCGCCGGCGCCTGTCGCAGTGGCCTACGACGGGCGCCGGGGTCATTCTCTCGTTCGGACATCTAGGCAATCGGCCCTATCGTGTTGGACATACCAGGCCATAGCCCTCGTACTGCCAGGCGTTCAGGCCACCGCCACCAAGGGCGCCGACACGGCCATCGGCATGGCTGCCTCGACCAGCGCGGTGACCACGGCATCCTTGGCCTTCTTGGTCTTGCCTGCGCGCGAGGGCATGTGGCACAGGCCGCACAGGTAATCCTGATGCAGGTCCAGGCGATGCACCACGAAGTGACCGCTGCACTTGCAACAAGGCGTGGTCATGAGCATCTTGCTTTCGAAGAAGCGCACCAAGGTCCAGGCCCGGGTCAGCGACAGCACCGGCTCGCCGGCATCGTTGGGACCGACCTGCTCCAGATAGAGCTTGTAGGCCTTCATCACCGCCTCGATCCCGTTGATGCGGGCGTGCTCCACCAGATAGCGATGGATATTGATGAACAGCGACGAATGGATGTTGGGCTGCCAGGTGATGAACCAGTCCGTCGAGAACGGCAACATCCCCTTGGGCGGCGACACCCCTTTCAATTCCTTGTACAGCTTCAGCAAGCGCTCGCGCGAAAGTGAAGTTTCGGATTCCAGCAACTGGAGGCGAGCCCCCAGGTTGATCAATTCAATGGCCAACTGAATTTCCTGCGCCTCTGTGACAACGCTCTTCTTAGCCATGTTGCTACCCCCGGTGATTTCGTAATGAGACTGCCTGACCCCGATCTGCGCACTCAGGTGTGGGCAGATATCAGGCTTCAAATCCAAGACACAAAAACCAATGTGCTGCTCGACGTCTTCCTCTCCGGCGCGTTGACTGCCCCTGGCCGCGCCGGCCCTGTTTGTCTTGTTGTTTTACGAAATTTGTTCGCTGGGCTGACAGGCCATGAGGATGGCCGCATGCGACTGGGCCAGGCTCTTGTCCTTGTTGTAGTTGGTGAGCATGCCGAGTATGGCGCCATCGTCGAAACGAAAACGCGTCAGCATCATGTTGGTGGCCGCCAGCTTCATGATCTGCGCGTTGGACAGGCCTTCGATCAGGTCTGCGATCTCTGCGCTGATGCCGAGACGGAAAATCGCCGTCGGCTTATCGGATCGGATCATCTGCTGCGCCAGCATGAGATAGCTCAGGTTGGCATCGCGGATTTCCGCCATCATGTCGTTGGTATTCATAGGCACCCCACCTCGGTAAGAAACGTCCTGCTTACAGTCAGTTACACTTACTTGACTGCAAGCCAATTCTGAGGGGGGCAGGACAGGCGGGGAATTAGACTTGGTCGGTATTTTTCGTCGGAGACACGACGTGTCAATTTGTAGGACTTTGTCTTACAAATTCGAGAAATCCGCTCTAGTTAATTTGAGGCTTTTGACGCGTTTTCAGGCTGCCAGCACCTTTGCGACGCAATCAGGAATTTCCTGACTAAAAGGTTTCTAGCCTGAAATGCAAGAAAAAAGTTTCCCAAACAACAACGATTCCATATGTAAATTATTGCCGGACCCGGTGCTCATGTTGCTGGGTGACGACTAGCTCATCCAGGCATGACAGACCCTGATGACGCCCATACTGTAGGGAGATTCATCCATCGTCATGTAAAAACTTGCAGATATTTACACAACTTCACGCATTTTTCGCAACATGCGCGATGCTTTCCCTATTGGTAAGCATCATATCGCCAACGCTACCATCGCAAAATGGTAATAAGAGGCAGCATTTAGCTTTATTCAACTGTCAAACAGCTAACTCGGCCAAACTGCTGCCCCATTCATGCGCGTGAATTCGCCGCTTCAGAGTCGGCCCAGGGCCTGTTCGATATCGTTGATCAGGTCCTCGGGGGATTCCAGGCCGATATTGAAGCGCACCAGCTGCCCTTCGCGCTGCCACTCCCGGCGCATGCCCTTCATGCGGTAAGGCACGCACAGGCTGTGCGCACCACCCCAGCTATAGCCGATCTTGAACAGCTTCAAACTGTCGACGAAGCGATCGGTCTGTTCTTCCACGTAGCGCGGATCGAAGATCACCGAGAACAACCCGCCGGCGCCGGTGAAATCCCGCTTCCAGTGGGCGTGACCGGGGCAATCCTCGAAGGCGGGATGCAATACCGCGGCGATCTCGGGACGTTGCTTGAGCCAGCTTGCCACCTTGCGGGCGGCGGCATCGTGGGCGTCGAAACGCAGGCGCATCGAGGACAGGCTGCGCAGCACCAGATAGACGTCATCCATGCCCACGCCAAAGCCCAGGCGCATGTGGGCCAGCTCCAGGCGCTCATTGAGCGCCTGGTCGCGTACGATCACGGCGCCCATCAATACGTCGGAGCCGCCGGACTGGTATTTGGTGAGCGCCTGCATGACGATGTCCACACCGTGATCGAAGGCCTTGAAGGCCAGGCCGGCCGACCAGGTATTGTCGATGGCCACCAGCACGCCCTTGTCATGGGCGGCACGGCACAGGGCCGGGATATCAGGCACTTCCATGGACACCGATCCCGGTGCCTCGGTCCACAGCAGGCGGGTATGGGGGCCGATCAGCTCGGCGATGCCGGCACCGATCATGGGATCGTAGAAACGCGCGGTGATCTGGAAGTCACGCTCCAGCCACTGGGCCAGGTCCTTGCTGGGGCCGTAGGCGTTATCGGGCAACAGCACCTCGTCCCCGGTCTTGAGGAAGGCGAAGTTGACCATGGCGATGGCCGCCAGCCCGCTGGGGGTGACGCGGCAATAGTTGCCACCCTCGATCTCGGCCAGCCGCGCCTCCAGCACGAAGCTGGTCGGCGTGCCGTGCAGGCCGTAGGTATAGCCCAGCTTCTCGCGCCAGTCGCGCGAACGCATCGAGGCGACATCGGGAAACAGCACCGTGGAAGCGTGATGGATGCCCACCGGGAAGGCCTCGAAGCCGTCGGGTGCGCGGTAGTTGCTGTGGACCAGGGAAGTCTGCGGAGTCTGCTTGGGGTGTGACACGAATCTGCCTTCTGAAGTCGATGGAAGCGCAGCCGCGACAGGACCGCGCAAAGGCTTCACTATACGCGCAGCCCGCCGACATCGAAAGCAACAGACAGAGGCCCGCGCAGCGGGCACAGGCATCAGGGCAATTGCAGGGCGAATGGCTTGGTGATGCTGCCGTCGGCACTGGACCAGGTACCGGTGATGGACTGGCCCTCGCGATGGCCTTCCCACTGGCCCGACACATCGCGGCCATTGATGGATTCTTCCATGATGAAGTCGTCACCCTCGACCTCGCCGGCCACCAGGATCTCGGGTGAACCGCCGAAGAAGAAATAGCGACCTTCCAGGCCATCTTCATTCTTCTTCGGTTGCAGCGACAGCTGGATGGCGCGACCATCGATCTGGCCGCGCAAGACCAGCGCATGCCCCATCAGGACCTGCTGCAGCGAACCCTGGGCGGCATCGGCCCCAGCCGCTGCTGCCTGTGCCGCGGGCAGCACCAGGCACGCCAAGGAAAGCAGCACGGCCACCAGCCTGCCGCGCTGCCGATGCATCAGGGGGCTCACTCGGCGGCGCCCCACAGGTCGTGGGCGTCGGCAGCCGTGATGCGCACATCGACGAACTGGCCGACTTCCAGCTTGCGATGCGGTTCGAACGGCGGCTTCACATAGACCACGCCATCGATCTCGGGCGCGTCCGAATAGGTACGGCCGGTGCCGCCATTGCGATCGACCTCGTCGATCAGCACGCGCAAGGTCTTGCCGACCTTGGCTTGCAGGCGCTTCTTGGAGATCTCTTCCTGCAGTTGCATCACGCGGGCACGGCGCTCTTCCCGCACTTCTTCCGGCACCGGGTTGGCGATCTCGTTGGCCGTCGCGCCCTCCACGGGCGAATAGGCGAAGCAGCCCAGGCGGTCGATCTCGGCCTCCTTGAGGAAGTCCAGCAGGTACTCGAACTCGGCCTCGGTCTCGCCGGGGAAGCCAGCGATGAAGGTGGAGCGGATCGTGATGTCAGGGCACATGGCGCGCCAGGCCTGGATGCGCTCGATGTTCTTTTCGCCGTTGGCCGGACGCTTCATGCGCTTGAGCACGTCCGGATGGGCGTGCTGCAGCGGTACGTCCAGGTAAGGCAGGATCTTGCCTTCGGCCATCAGCGGGATGATCTGGTCCACGTGCGGATATGGGTAGACATAGTGCAGGCGTACCCAGGCACCATACTGCTGAGCCAGCTCGCCCAGGGCGCCGACCAGTTGGGTCATGTGGGTCTTGATCGGCTTGCCGTTCCAGAAGCCGGTACGGAACTTCACGTCCACGCCATAGGCACTGGTGTCCTGCGAGATCACCAGCAGTTCCTTGACGCCAGCCTTGAACAGGTTCTCGGCTTCCAGCATGACATCGGCGATGGGACGCGACACCAGGTCACCGCGCATGGAGGGGATGATGCAGAAGCTGCAACGGTGGTTGCAACCCTCGGAAATCTTCAGGTAGGCGAAATGCTTGGGCGTGAGCTTGACGCCCTGCGGTGGCACCAGGTCGATGAAAGGCGCATGCGGCTTGGGCAGGTGCTTGTGCACCGCCTGCATGACCTCGCCCACCGCGTGCGGGCCGGTCACTTCCAAGACCTTGGGGTGGATCTTGTGGATGATGTCGTCGCCGTCGGCATCCTTCTTGGCGCCCAGGCAACCGGTGACGATGACCTTGCCGTTCTCGTTCAAGGCTTCACCGATGGCATCCAGCGACTCCTGCACCGCAGCGTCAATGAACCCACAGGTGTTGACGATGACCAGGTCGGCGCCGTCATAGGACTTGGCCGTATCGTAGCCTTCGGCGCGCAGCTGGGTCAGGATCTGCTCGGAATCGACCAGTGCCTTGGGGCAGCCGAGGGAGACGAAACCGACCTTGGGCAGGGCCGGGCTAGCGGGAGAGGATGGGTTGGACATGGCGTGCGGGCTGGAGAGACTGGCGAAAAACGAAAAAAACCGGAAAAACCGGGGAAAAGCAGAAAATGCTTTAAAAATCAGGGCGCTATTGTACAACGTCTGTCGCCCAACGCCCTTTTTTGCGGCTTTTCGGCACACGAGCTGGCGTCATGCCTGCCCCTGCCCCAAAAAAGCAAAACGGCCCGTGACGGGCCGTTTTCGCACTTGCCGGCACGCGCCAGCGGGCAGATTTACTTCTTCTGCTCCGGCGGATTGCCCGGCGCAACGAAGGGGAAGGTGCCGAACATGTTCTTGGTCTGGCTCTGCATCTGCTCCTGCATCTGGATGAAGAGGTTCTTGCTCTGCTCGATGTAGTTGCTCATCATGCCCTGCATCATCGGACCTTGCACGTTCATGAACTGGGTCCACATCTCGGGGCTGAAGGGCTTGCCCTCGTAGAAGCCCTTGGAATTCTCGGCCAGCTTGTTCTGGATGTCGATGAAGGTCTGGATGTTCTTTTCCAGGTAGTTACCCATCATGCCCTGCATGGCATGGCCATAGTAGCGGATGATCTGCGACAGCGCCCCGCTGGAGAACATCGGCACGCCATGCGACTCTTCTTCCAGGATGATCTGCAACAGGATGCTGCGGGTCAGGTCGTCACCGTTCTTGGCGTCGACGACGGTGAAATCCTCGTTGTCCAGCACCAGCTGCTTGACGTCGGTCAAGGTGATGTAGGAACTGGTCTGGGTATCGTAAAGACGGCGATTGGGGTATTTCTTGATCAAGCGTTCTGCCGAATTTTTTGCAGTAGTCATCTGAAGTCCAGTCTCTCTTATTCAGCCGTTTGCCGGCCATGGTTTGCAGCGGTAGCGGGTCCGCGTACTTGCGATCCCGACCCGCGGGCGTCCGGGACATTGTCTCTGTCCTCTCCTTGCTTCTTCTACTGTTGCGCGGTTCGCGTCAGCCTGGCGACGCGGATGTCACCGTTTTTGCATGGCAACAACGCAAGCCATTATAGGGGGGAAGCAGGAGAATAGGGAGCCCGATTACGCAATGCGGAGCAAATCCGCACGGCTTGCAGCCCCGGCCCGCCCTCGCAGGCAGGCCGGGAACGGCAACGGGCGTCAGCCCATGTACAAGCCGCCATTCAGGGAGAAGTCCGAACCGGTCGCATAACCACCCTCATCCGATGCGATCCAGGCCACGATGGAAGCGATTTCCTCGGGCTCGCCCAGGCGCTTGACGGGGATGCCGGAGACGATCTTCTCCAGCACTTCCGGACGGATCGCGCGCACCATGTCGGTGCCGATGTAGCCAGGCGAGACGGTGTTGACCGTCACCCCCTTGGTAGCCACTTCCTGCGCCAGCGCCATGGTGAAGCCGTGGATGCCGGCCTTGGCGGTGGAGTAGTTGGTCTGGCCGAACTGCCCCTTCTGGCCGTTCACCGAGGAAATGTTGACGATACGGCCGAAACCGCGCTCGCACATTCCTTCGATGACCTGCTTGGTCACGTTGAAGAGCGAATTGAGGTTGGTGTCGATGACGGCATCCCAGTCGGCCTTGCTCATCTTGCGGAACTGGCCGTCGCGGGTGATGCCGGCGTTGTTGACCAGCACGTCCACTTCGCCGATCTCGGCACGCACCTTCTCGAAGGCGGCCCTGGTCGACTCCCAGTCGGACACGTTGCCTTCGGATGCATGGATATCGAATCCCTGTTCGCGCATCTTGGCCAGCCACGTGTCCTTGCGCGTGGAATTCGGACCGCAGCCTGCCACGACGGTGTAGCCGTCCTTGCACAGGCGGGTGCAGATGGCGGTTCCGATGCCGCCCATGCCACCGGTTACATATGCGATACGCTTGCTCATTTGCTGCCTCCTTTAGAGATAGTGATTATCGGGGGTACTACCCTGCTCCCCTCTTCGCGTCTGCGTTGCGCCGCATTGGTCGGGAGGCCGCGACCTGTCCTGGCTTCCCTGAAAACTTCCGACCCTGGCGCCGCCGCGGATGCGGCGCGGGCCATCTCTCTCTGTCGGCGCAGCCGTTGCCGGCGGCCGCCCTCTTTTTATCGTCACCGCCGGCTTCTATGGCCGGCTGGTGGATCCTGCTGGCAGGCCTACTGGTCTGCCTTGACCTTGACGTAGCGTCCCGGCGCCGGCTCGATGGCCTTGTAGCGGGACGATCCGGCCGACTTCGGCGCGGCCACCTTGCGCCCGCCATGCTTGGCCAGGAATTCTGCCCACTGGCCCCACCAGCTGCCAGGATGATCGACCGCGCCGGAGAACCAGGTATCGGCATCCACGCCGGCCTTGGCCTTATCGTTGATCCAGTAATTGCGCTTGTTCTTGGAGGCCGGATTGATCACGCCGGCAATGTGACCGGAGGCCCCCAGCACGAAACGGTTGTTGGCCGGCTTGGCCACATTGATCAGGCCCAGCGTGGCGTAGGCCGACTTCCACGGCACGATGTGATCGTCCCGCGAGGCATAGACGAAGGCCGGGGCATTGATCTTGCCCAGGTCGATCTTCTCGCCGCCCACGGTCAGGCGACCGGGATCCTTGAGCGCATTCTCCAGGTACATGTGCCGCAGGTAATAGCAGAACATGGGGCCGGGCAAATTGGTGCTATCGGCATTCCAGTACAGCAAGTCGAAGGCGCTGGGCGGCTCGCCCTTGAGGTAGTTGGATTCGACGTAGTTCCACAGCAGATCGTTGGGACGCAGGCTGGAGAAGGCGCTGGCGAAATCGCGCCCGGCCATCAGGCCACGCTTGCCGATCATCTGCTCGCGCAGGGCCAGCTGCATCTCATCGATGTAGACATCGATGGCGCCGGTATCGGAGAAGTCCAGGAAGGTCGTCAGCAGGGTCAGGCTGGCCACCGGATCCTCGCCGCGCGCGGCCAGCAGCGCCAGCGCGCAGGACAGGATGGTACCCCCCACGCAGAAGCCCAGCGCATTGATCTGCGGCTGCTTGCTGATCTCCTGGACGATGTGGATCGAGCGCACCACGGCGTCATCGACATATTGGTCCCAGGTGGCGCCATCGAGCGAGGCGTCGGCATTGCGCCAGGAGATCAGGAACACCGTATGCCCCTGTTCCACCGTGTAGCGCACCAGCGAATTCTGCGGCTGCAGGTCGAGGATGTAGAACTTGTTGATACACGGCGGCACGATCAGCAGCGGCACCGCATGCACGGTCTTGGTCAGCGGCGTGTACTGGATCAGCTGGAACAGTTCGTTCTCGAAGATCACCGTGCCGGCGCTGGCACCGACATCGCGCCCCACCTCGAAGGCCGTCTCGTCGGTCTGCGACACATGGCCCTTCTGCAGGTCGGCCAGCAATTGCGCTATGCCCTTGGTGAGGCTCTCGCCGCGTGTCTCGATGATCTTCTGCTGGGCCACCGGATTGGTGGCCAGGAAGTTCGCCGGCGACATCGCATCGATCATTTGCTGCACCGCAAAACGCAGCTTGTGGCGCACCTTGTCGCTGCCCTTCACCGCATCGGCCAGGGCCAGCAGGAACTGCGAATTGAGCTGGTAGGCCGCGGCCTGGAATGCGAAGTAGGGATGCTCCTGCCAGGCCGGTGCCGACAATCGGCGATCGGTAATCGCAGGCGTCCTGGAGGCCAGCATCGATTGCCAGAGCTCGGCAAACTGCTGGGTATAGTCCTGCTGCAAGCGCACCATGTCGGCCGGATCGATGGAGGCACCCAGCTCGCCGAGCTGGCGACTCAGGGCCGCAGGATCGAGCGGGCCGGCCCCGGGCGGCATGCTCATGCCAGGGAAACCCTGGAAGGCTTGCCCAGGCGGCTGGAACTGCTGGAACTGGGATTGGAATTGCGACTGCAGCGAGGTCCAGAATTTCGGATCGGACATCTGGGCCAGCCACGCGGATACATCGGGAGAAGGTTGCTGCGGACTCTGCTTGTTCATGCTCGCATCTGCAATTTTCGCGTATCTTTACGGTTTGTATCGAAGCGTCATATCACCATGTACATCGTCGCTATCGCATGGCTTTACGTTGTCTTCATGATGTCGATCACCGAGCAGTCGGCGACCGCCGGAGTGGCCACGTTCCTGCTGTACGGGATATTTCCCTTGACCGTTGTTTTATACCTGATGGGTACGCCGCAACGCAAGCGGAATCGTCAAAAGA
>JAFAMT010000354.1 GCA_019233085.1 Herbaspirillum sp. | reverse complement strand
GCGATCGTTCATAGATTAGACGGACATTTCAACGGTATCGCCGCTGGAGAGTTCCACCATTTCCTTCAATTTCTGGCTGGCATGGAAAGTGACCACGCGCCTTGCCGTAATCGGGATTTCCTCGCCGGTCTTGGGATTGCGGCCAGGCCGTTGCGGCTTGTCGCGCAGCTGGAAATTACCGAAGCCGGACAGCTTGACGGCCTCGCCACGCTCCAGGGCGTTGCGGATCTCGTCGAAGAAGGTTTCCACCATGTCCTTGGCTTCGCGCTTGTTCAGACCGACCTGCTCGAACAAAAGTTCGGCCAGCTCGGCCTTGGTCAGCGTGGGCAGGTTCTTGTCCGCCTGCGAGCGCGCCTGGGACTCCAGGACGGCGCGATGCAGGTCGGCATCCAGCACGGATTGAAATTCGTTCGAATTCACGTTGTTCATGGCGATGAATGACTAGGCCTCAACCGGTTACGGTCTGTAATTATTTTCGCGCTCGCGGACATCACATCAGGCACGCAACCTGGCCCCGAGCTTGGCGCTCGCAGCGGCCACCAGTGCTGTCATTGCAAGGTCGACCTTGTCATCCTGAAGGGTGTTTTGAGTATCTTGCAAGGTGCAGCGGAACGCAAGGCTTTTTTCATCGCTCTCCAATCCGCGGCCTTGATATTCATCAAATAAAACAAGGGCTTGCAAGATGGCGCAGGCCGGGTTGGCAGCCTTCTCGGCAGCGAAGACGTCCAGCAACTGCTGCGCGCCGACGGACTGCTTGACCACCAGGGCGATGTCACGGCTCACGGCCGGGAACTTGGAAATCTCGGTGTACACCGGCAGGTCGCGCTGCTGCAGTGCATCAGCATCGACTTCGAAGACCACGGGGGCCAGTGGCAGGTCGTACTTCTGCTGCCACTTGGGGTGCAGCTCGCCGATGACGCCGATGACCTGCTCACCCAGCAGCACCTGCGCCGAGCGGCCCGGATGCAGGGCCGGATGCTCGGCCTTGGCGAAACGCAGCGTGCGCGGCGCAAACAGCGCCTCCAGGTCGGCCTTGACGTCGAAGTAGTCGACGTTACGGCTGTCCTGCCCCCATTGCTCGTCGACCACCGGGCCATAGGCCAGGGCCGCCACGCGCTTGGGCTGGTCGAAACCGGCCACCGTCAGCGGACCGTCGACGGCCGCGGGGTTCTTGTGGAACACGGCGCCGATCTCGAAGACACGGATACGCGATGCCTTGCGATTGACGTTGTAGCGGGCGTTGGCCACCAGGCCGGCGAGGAGCGAGGAACGCATCACGCTCATCTGGCTGGCGATCGGGTTCAACAGCTTGATGGGATCGGTGTTGCCGGCGAAGTCGGCTTCCCAGGCGCTTTCGACGAAGCTGAAGTTGACCACTTCCTGGTAATCCTGGTCAGCCAGCAGGCGACGGATGGCAAACAGCGAACGGGTGTTTTCCGGCGCGATGCGCATGGCGCTGGCGGCCACCGGCGGCAGCGCCGGGATATTCTCGAAGCCGTACACGCGTGCGACTTCCTCGATCAGGTCTTCCTCGATCTCGATGTCGAAGCGATAGGACGGCGGCGTCACCGAGAACAGGCCCGGCTCCTGGCTGAATTCCAGACCCAGGCGCGTGAAGATATCGGCCACCATCTCGTCGGTGACGGCCACGCCGATCACCTTGGCCGCGCGGGCGGTGCGCAGCTGCACCGCTTCGCGCTTGGGCAGGTTGACGATCTGGTCGTCCACCACACCGACGCGGGTCTCAGGCGTGCCGCAGATTTCCAGCAGCAGCGCAGTGATGCGCTCGATGTGCTCGACCACGGTGGCGAAATCGACGCCACGCTCGAAGCGGTGCGCGGCATCGGTCGAGAAGTTGTAGCGGCGGGCACGGCCCTGGATCGCCTGCGGGAACCAGAAGGCGGCTTCCAGGTAGATGTTGGTGGTCTCCAGCGAAACAGCAGTGGAATCGCCCCCCATGATGCCGGCCAGGGATTCGATTTCCTTGTCGTCCGAGATCACACCGACCCACTCATCGACTTCGATGGTGTTGCCGTTGAGGAGCTTCAGCGATTCGCCCTTGCGGCCCCAGCGCACGTCCAGGCCGCCGTGGATCTTGTCGAGATCGAACACGTGCGAGGGACGACCCAGTTCCAGCATCACGTAGTTGGAGATATCCACCAGTGCCGAGATCGAACGCTGGCCGCTGCGCTCCAGGCGCCGCTTCATCCACTGCGGCGTGGCCGCCTTGGCATTGAGGCCACGGATGACGCGACCGGCGAAACGACCGCACAGATCAGGCGCGGAAATGCGCACCGGCAGCTTCTCGTCCAGGTTCACTGCCACGGCCTGGAAGGTCGGCGCCTTCAAGGGGGTGCCGGTCAGGGCCGAGACTTCGCGCGCCACGCCCAACACCGACAGGCAGTCCGCCTTGTTGGGGGTGAGCTTGATGGTGAACTTGAGGTCGTTCAATTGCAGGTAGTCGCGGAAGTTCTGACCCACCGGTGCATCGTCGGGCAACTCCAGCAGGCCGCCATGGTCTTCGGAGAGCTTGAGCTCACGGGCCGAGCACAGCATGCCCTGCGACTCCACGCCGCGCAGCTTGCCGACCTTGATCTCGAAGGGCTTGCCATCGGCGCCCGGCGGCAGCACCGCGCCCACCATGGCGCAAGGCACCTTCAGGCCGGCGCGCACGTTGGGCGCACCGCAGACGATGTTCAGGATGGTGCCGGTATGCACGTTGACACGGCAGACGTTCAGGCGATCCGCATCCGGGTGCTTGGTGACTTCCAGCACTTCGCCCACGACCACATTGGTGAACGGGGGCGCGACCGGTTCGACTTCCTCGACTTCCAGGCCGGACATGGTCAGCAAGTGCGAGAGTTCATCCGAAGTCATGTTCGGATTGACCATGGTACGCAGCCAGTTTTCAGAGAATTGCATGATTCAGACTTTCAGCTATCAGCCAGCGGCGCGCCGCGAACATGCGCGGCGCCCTGCGAGATCGGATTAATTGAATTGCTTCAGGAAGCGCAGGTCGCCTTCGTAGAACAGGCGCAGGTCGTTGATCCCGTAGCGCAGCATGGTCAGGCGCTCAAGGCCGGAGCCGAACGCGAAACCGATGTACTGCTCGGGATCCAGACCCATGTTGCGCACCACGGTCGGATGCACCTGGCCGGCACCGGAGACTTCCAGCCAGCGGCCCTTGAGGGGGCCGCTGCCGAAGGCGATATCGATCTCGGCCGAGGGTTCGGTGAAGGGGAAATAGGAGGGACGGAAGCGCACCTGCAGGTCGTCGGTCTCGAAGAAGGCCTTGACGAAGTTGAGGTAGACGCCCTTCAAGTCGGCGAAGCTGATGTCCTCGGCGATCCACAGGCCTTCGACCTGGTGGAACATCGGCGAGTGGGTGGCATCGCTGTCGACACGATAGGTGCGGCCCGGCGCGATCACCTTGATCGGCGGCTTGTTCATGCGGGCGTAGCGCACCTGCATCGGGCTGGTATGGGTACGCAGCAGCAGGGGCTTGCCCTGGGTGTCGTTGCCTTCGATGTAGAAGGTGTCCTGCATCGAGCGCGCCGGATGGTTCTCGGGGCTGTTCAGTGCAGTGAAATTGGTCCAGTCGGTCTCGATCTCGGGACCATCGGCGACATCGAAGCCGATGGAGCGGAAGATTTCCTCGACACGCTGCCAGGAGCGCATCACCGGATGGATGCCGCCCACGCCACGGCCACGGCCCGGCAGGGTGACGTCGATGGCTTCCGCATTCAGGCGCGCCTGCATCTGGGCATTGGCCAGGGCATCGCGGCATGCGGTCAGCGCGTTTTCGATCTGTTCCTTGGCGACGTTGATGATCGCCCCTTGTACCTTGCGCTCTTCCGGCGCCAGCTTGCCCAGCCCCTTCATCTGCTCGGTGATCTGGCCGGTCTTGCCGAGGTACTTGGCCTTGGCGTTTTCGAGTGCGGCGGCGTCCGGCGCGGCGGCGAAATCAGCCTGCGCCTGCGCGACCAGTTGGCCCAGGAGTTGGTCTAGGGGATTCATGCGGTAAATCTCGCTCCAATCGAAAATCCGACGAGGAAGTCGAAAAAGGAAGATCCACAAATCGGTGGATCAAAAACATACGGGGCATCGGTGTAACACCTCTGCCCCGCAGGATTTTGCAGCGCCGGCTGCTGATCTGACTTGCGTCGCTGACGTTGCGGCCGGCTGCCGCAAACACGCGGCCGATTTAGGCGGCAGCGATGTTGGCCTTCACCTGGTTGACGATGGCAGCGAAAGCAGCCTTGTCGGTGACAGCCATATCAGCCAGGACCTTGCGGTCCAGTTCGATCGCAGCCTTCTTCAGGCCGTTCATGAACACGCTG
The DNA here is from genome assembly GCA_019233085.1 of Herbaspirillum sp. Classification (GTDB taxonomy): domain Bacteria; phylum Pseudomonadota; class Gammaproteobacteria; order Burkholderiales; family Burkholderiaceae_D; genus Herbaspirillum. The sequence goes on along the minus strand of JAFAMT010000354.1, from coordinate 1,092 downwards.
TAGGTCACGCCGTGCGAACGCGCAGCGGCGTTGATACGGGCGATCCACAGTGCGCGGAACACGCGCTTCTTGTTACGACGGTCACGGTACGCGTACTGGCCAGCGCGCATGACAGCTTGCTTGGCAATACGGTAGACGTTTTTACGACGGCCGCGGTAACCCTTGGCGAGCGCGAGGACTTTCTTGTGGCGGGCACGTGCTGTTACCCCACGTTTGACTCTAGGCATAGTAGCTCCTTAGTGTATGGTGAGGTTAAGCGAACGGCAGCATCGCGCGAACGGAATTCAGGTTCGTCTCATGGACGCCCTCGGTACCGCGCAGTTGACGCTTGTTCTTGGTGGTCTTCTTGGTCAGGATGTGACGCTTGAAGGCTTGACCGCGCTTGACGGTACCGCCCGGGCGCACGCGAAAACGTTTCTTCGCGCTGCTCTTCGATTTCATCTTAGGCATAGCAACTCTGTCCTTTCGGACAGCTCCATTTTTTGATGATTGCAGGTGGCCGCAAATACTCGCTGCTCTTTGATGCCTGCTCTCACTTATTTGACAGCGGGGGAACCCGCTGCTTTTGCCCGGCACAGTCGCCTGCGCCTTGCAAATCCTTTGTCGGCCCTACGCTGCCGCGGCTTTCGCGGCATGGACGACACCGGAGAGATGTCGTCCTGATACGGCTAACTGCTTGAGACTGAACAACTGAAAAAGATTTACTTCTTTTTCTTCGGCGCCAGGACCATGATCATCTGGCGGCCTTCCATCTTGGGAAACTGCTCGACCTGACCATACGGCTCCAGGTCAGCTTTCAGACGCTCCAACACGCGCATGCCGATTTCCTGGTGAGCCATTTCACGGCCACGGAAACGCAGCGTGATCTTGGTCTTGTCACCCTCTTCCAGGAACTTGGTGAGGTTACGCAGCTTGATGTTGTAATCGCCATCATCGGTACCCGGGCGGAACTTGACTTCCTTGACCTGGATGACCTTCTGCTTGAGCTTGGCCTCGTGCGCCTTCTTCTGCTCCTGGTACTTGAACTTGCCGTAGTCCATCAGGCGGCAGACGGGAGGTTGCGCCGTCGGCGCAATCTCGACCAGATCGACT
>JAFAMT010000347.1 GCA_019233085.1 Herbaspirillum sp. | reverse complement strand
ATCGGCATGATCTTCCAGCACTTCAACCTGCTCTCCTCGCGCAGCGTCTATGACAACATCGCGCTGCCGCTGGAACTGGCCGGCAAGAGCAAGGCGGAGATCGCCGCCAAGGTCGAGCCGCTGCTGGAACTGGTCGGCCTGACCGCGCTGCGCGACCGCTTCCCGGCGCAGATCTCCGGCGGCCAGAAGCAACGCGTGGGCATTGCGCGCGCACTGGCCAACGATCCCAAGGTGTTGCTGTCGGACGAGGCCACTTCGGCGCTGGATCCTGAGACCACCCGCTCCATCCTGGAACTGCTGCGCAAGATCAACAAGGAACTGGGCCTGACCATCGTCCTGATCACGCACCAGATGGAAGTCATCAAGGACATCTGCGACCGCGTGGCCGTGATGGAAGCCGGCCAGGTGATCGAACAGGGCGAGGTGCTGGATGTGTTCCGCCAGCCGCGCCACGAAGTCACCCGCGCGCTGATCGGCGACGTCATCGCCCACGAACTGCCCAAGGGCGTGCTGGCGCGCCTGCGCGAGCGCCTGGCCCGTGCCGATGCCGGCCAGGGCACCGACCACCTGTTCCGCTTCGCCTTCACCGGCAACGACGTGGACCAGCCGCACCTGTCGGAGGCGGTGCGCCGCTACAACCTGAATTTCAACATCCTGCACGGCCAGATCGACGAGATCCAGGGCCAGGCCTTCGGCTCGCTGGCGATCCTCGCCAACGGCACCCAGGACAACATCAACCAAGCCATGCAATACCTGCGCGAGCAGGGCGTCGTCGTCGAGGAGCTCAACCATGTCATCTGAACTGATCGATCTGTTCGTCAGCTCCTTCGGTGAGACGCTGATGATGGTGGTCATCTCGGGCCTGGTCGGCTCCGTGCTGGGCATCCCGCTGGGCATCGCCCTGCACATCACCGAACGCAATGGCGTGCTGCCCAACCTGAGCTTCAACCGCATCGCCGGCCTGCTGGTCAATGCGGTGCGTTCGACGCCCTTCATCATCCTGCTGGTGGCGGTGATCCCGATGACGCGCTTCTTCGTAGGCACCTCCATCGGTACCGCTGCGGCCATCGTGCCGCTGACGATTGCGGCCGCGCCCTTCATCGCCCGCCTGGTCGAGACCGCCCTGCGCGAAGTCGACCACGGCCTGGTCGAAGCGGCCCAGGCCATGGGCGCCACCACCTGGCAAATCATCTACAAGGTCTTGGTGCCAGAGGCATTTGCTGGTATCGTCGCCGGTCTCACGATCACCTTCGTCAGCCTGGTCGGCTATTCGGCCATGGCCGGCGCGATCGGCGGCGGCGGCCTGGGTGACCTGGGCATCCGCTACGGCTACCAGCGCTTCCTGCCGGAAGTGATGCTGGCGGTGGTGCTGATCCTGATCGTGTTCGTGCAGTTGGTGCAATCCCTGGGAGACCTGCTGGTGCGCAAGCTGAGCCATCGCTGACAGCATTGCGCCCGTCGGCAGCGACAACATCGCTCACAACGATAAGATAAAACAGCGCGGCTACCCGCCGCGCATCTCAAAAGCTTGAAAGGAAAGTCATGAAGCGTCGTCAGTTGATTCAATTCATCGCAGGCCTGGGCCTGGCCGCCGGCCTGGTCGCCGCCCCCGCATTCGCGGACGAGCAGATCAAGATCGGTGTGACCGCCGGCCCGCACGCCGAGATCATGGAACAGGTCAAGAAGGTCATCGAAAAGGATGGCGTGCAACTGAAGGTGATCGAGTTCACCGACTACATCCAGCCCAACGCCGCCCTCTCGGCCGGTGACCTGGACGCCAACTCCTACCAGCACCAGCCCTACCTGGATGCCCAGATCAAGGATCGCGGCTACAAGTTCATCAGCGTGGGCAGCACCATCACCTTCCCGATGGGCGTGTACTCCAAGAAGATCAAGTCGCTCAACGACCTGAAGACCGGCGCCCGCATCGGCGTGCCCAACGACCCGACCAACGGTGGCCGCGCGCTGCTGGTGCTGCAAGCCAAGGGCGTGATCAAGCTCAAGGCTGACGCTGGCCTCAAGGCAACCCCGCTGGATATCGTCGAGAACCCCAAGAAGGTCAAGATCGTCGAACTGGATGCCGCCCAGCTGCCGCGTTCGCTGGATGACTTCGACGCCGCCGTCATCAACGGCAACTTCGCCGAATCGGCCGGCCTGTCGCCCACCAAGGACGCGATTGCCGTGGAAGCCTCCACCGGCCCCTACGCCAACGTGATCGCCATCCGCGCCGCCGACAAGGACAAGCCCTGGGTGGCCAAGCTGGTCAAGGCCTACCACAGCCCGGAAGTGAAGAAGTTCGTGCTGGAGAAGTACAAGGGTTCCGTGATCACCTCCTGGTAATCACCCCCGCAGCAAATGAAAAGGCCAGCTCATCGAGCTGGCCTTTTTGTTTGCGGCTGCGGCGTGATCTGCAAACCCATTGCGATGCGGCTTACCGTTCGTCCAGAGCAGCGCCTTCGATACGGCCTTGACGGGCCTACTCAGTCCGAACGGTTGCCGGACAATCCCGGAACTGCCTTTTACTCCCTGCGGTCCCGGTGATCCGGCGCATTGCGCCAGTCGTAATCGTCCTCGGCCTCATCGTCTTCCTCATCCTCGGCCGGCAGCGCATCGGGATTGTCGGTGGAACGGTAGGTCGCCAGCAGCTCGGCGCGCGAGGCCGGGGTCTCCAGCGAGATGCGGCCCAGCGCGCCGCTGCGGTAATCCTGCAGGAAGGTATGCGCGGCCTTCTCGAAATCGAAGTCACCGCCCTTGAGACGGAAGCCACGCTTGGCCGCCACGCCTTCGACCACGGCCACGCCATCCATGCCTTCGGTATTGAAGCCATAGCGCGCCTTGAGCAGCTGCGGATAACGCTGCAGCAGCAGGTCGGCCAGGAAGGTGGCGACCTCTTCTTCGATCAACGCATTGCTGCCCACGGCGTGGCTGGCCGCCAGCATCAGGCCATCGCTGGGATGCTCGATCTTGGGCCACAGCATCCCCGGGGTATCGGTCAGTACCATGTTGTTGCCCAGGTAGAGGCGCTGCTGGGTCTTGGTCACGGCCGGCTCGTCACCCACGGCGGCCACGCGCTTTTTGAGCAGCGCATTCATCAGCGTGGACTTGCCCACGTTGGGGATGCCCATGATCATCATGCGCAAGGGCTTCAGGGCCGTGCCGCGATGCGGCGCCACCTGCATGGCCAGCTTGGGCACGCGTGCCACGTCGGAGGGCTTCTTGCACGACAGCGCCACGGCAGTCACGCCCTTCTGGCTGTTGTAGTAGTCGATCCAGGCCTGGGTAGCGACGGGATCGGCCATGTCGGTCTTGTTGAGGATCTTCAGGCAGGGCCGCTGGCGCGCGTTGCGCAGCTGCTCGATCATCGGGTTGCAGCTGGCCTGCGGCAGGCGGGCATCGACCACTTCGATGACCATATCGACTTTTTCCATGCTCTCCGCGGCCTTGCGGCGGGCGGAGTTCATGTGTCCGGGGAACCATTGGATGGACATGCGGGGCTTCTTTCTGATGCGTATTTCGTTGAAGGCGCTATTTTACGGCCCCAGCCGGCCAAACCCTAACAAAACCGCCCGCAACGTCCTCACCAAAGCCCGGCACATGGACACCGAACAACAATCGCCTCAGGCGCGGCTCCCCAGCCATTGCTTTTGAACAACACCCACGAATCGCCACACCAGCCACAGTGCCAGCGCGTAGCCGGCTGCCATCACGCCGAAGGCCAGGGGATTGCGCACGTTCCATCCGGTCACGCTATGCAGGATCGCCCCCATCAGGGCCACGCCCACCAGCGCGCCGATCTGGCGATTGGCGTTGAGTGCGGCGGCGGCGCTGTTGGCGTGGGCCTTGCCGGCCACCTGCATGACCACCGAGGTCATGGCGGGGATGGCGGTACTGATGCCCAGGTTGGCAGCCGCGCAGACCAGCGCCACCAGCCAGTAAGGCGTCTCCGGCCGGAAGCAGGTGGCCACGGCGGTAAAGACCGTGCCCACCGACAAGCCCAGCAGCAGCGGCACGCGCGGCCCCCAATGGGCGGCCATGCGGCCTGAGCTGAGATTGCCGATGAAGATCACCGCCATCATCGGCACCAGTTGCAGCCCGGTCTGCAGGGCATCGGCGCCGCGCCCCTGCTGCAGGAACAGCGCCAGGTAGAACAGGTTGCCATAGACCCCGAAGTTGATGAAGAAACCGATGCCATTGGCTGCCGCGAACTGCGGCGTGGCAAACAGCGCCTTGGGCAGCAGCGGCGCTACCCCGCGCCATTCATGGCGCACCAGTGCGGCGCCGGCCAACAGGGTCACCAGCAGGCCGGCCAGGATGCGCGCAGAAGTCCAGCCATACACCGGCCCCTGGATCAGCACGAAGGACAGGCCGGCCAGCATCACCACCCCGGCCAGGTGGCTGAAGAGGTGCAGTGCGCGGGCATGACCGGCCACCTGCGGGATCAGCCTGCGCGCCATCAGCAGGCCCACCACGCCCACCGGCACGTTGATCAGGAACACGCTGCGCCAGCCCAGCCAGTGGATCAGCACGCCGCCCACCAGCGGCCCGACCGCTGCGGCCAGGCCCACGGTGGCCGACCACACGCCCAGCATGCGGGCGCGCACGCGGTCGTCTTCATAGACATGGGTCAGCAGGCTCAGCGAACTGGGCATGAAGAAGGCCGCGCCCAGCCCCTGCAGCAGCCGCGCCGCCACCAGGAAGGGGCCGTTGGGAGCCGCCCCGCACAACAGCGAGGCCAGCACGAACAGGAACAGGCCGGTGAGATAGAGACGACGGGCGCCGAAACGGTCGGCCAAGGCGCCGCCGACCATGAGCATGGCGGCGAAGGTGAGCGTATAGCCGTCCACGATCCAGACCAGCGTGGAGAGCGGTGCATCGAGGCTGGTGGCGATGTTGGAGAGGCCGACATTGACCACGGTGACGTCGAGCATGGCCATGACGAAGCCGATGGCCAGCGCCACCAGCGGCAAGAGGCCGCGACGGTGGGCGGCGGGCGGCGCCGGCATCAATGTGGCAGCGGCGCCGGCTGGCGCAGCAGGGCAGGAGGAAGAGGACATGGATGGTTTCTTTCAGCAGGATGAAGCCGGGAGGCCGGCAAGCCCGCTACCGGGATCTCCGGTGCAGGCCACGATGAGGACCGATTCTAGGCTGCGCCGATGATGCAATAAAGAGGTATAAAATCGGCAGTCCGATGCAAATCTGCATCATCGCAACCATCAGGAGTCCATCATGGATTGGGACAATGCCCGCATCTTCCTGGCCATCCACCGGGCCGGCACGCTGCGTGGCGCTGCCGAAAGGCTGGAGATCGACCAGGCCACGGTGGGCCGGCGCCTGGCGGCGCTGGAGCAATCACTGGGCGCGCGCCTTTTTCTGCGCACCCCCAGCGGTTACGTGCCGACCCCGGCCGGCGAGCTGGCAGCCACGGCGGCGACCCAGATGGAGCAGGGTGCCGAGCAGTTGCAGCGCCAGATGCAGGGTATCGATGAGCGCCTGTGCGGGGTGGTGCGCCTGGCCGCTACCGATTTGACGGCGCGTTATTTCCTGTTACCGGCGTTGCAACGCCTGCGTGAGCAGCATCCGGAGATCCGGGTGATCCTGTCGACCTCGACCCAGATTACCAACCTGACCAAGCGCGAGGCCGACATCGCCGTGCGCACCGTGCGCCCGGACGCGCCGGACCTGATCGCGCGCCACCTCAAGCGCCTGCATACGGCCATCTATGCCTCGAAGTCCTACGTGAAGAAGCGTGGCCTGCCCGAACCCGGCACCGGGCTCAAGGGACATGATGTGGTGATCTACCCGCGCAGCGTCTCGCCGCAGAAGTCCGAGCAGGTCTGCGGCGAGTCGATCGCCAACGCCAGGGTGGCCATGGAAGTCAGTACCGGACTGGTGATGTTCGACGCCCTGCTGGCCGGCTTCGGCCTGGGCGAGTTGCCCACCCACGTGGGCGACACGGCCGCCGGATTGGTGCGCATCTGGCCGCAACGGGAAAGCCCCTATGACATGTGGCTGGTATTGCACAGCGACCTGAACCGCACGGCGCGCGTGCGGGCGGTGGCCGACACCATCATCGCCGCCTACGAGACAGCCTGAACAGGCAGGGCCGTCAACGCTACTCCAGATCGGCCAGCACCTTCAGATGGGCCACCACGCTGCGGGCCAGCGCCGAGAGGTTATAGCCGCCCTCCAGGCAGCTGACGATGCGGCCCTGGGCATACTGGTCGGCGATCTTCATGATCTGCCGCGTCATCCACGCATAGTCGGCCTCCACCAGACCCATCTGGCCCATGTCGTCCTCGCGGTGGGCATCAAAGCCGGCCGAGATGAAGATCATCTGCGGCTGGTGCGCGTGCAATGCCGGCAGCCATTTGTCGGTGACCACCTGGCGCACCGCGCTGCCATCGGAATAGGCCGGCACCGGCACGTTGACGATATGCGGCTCGGTCGGACCATCGCCCGAGAACGGGTAGAAGGGATGCTGGAAG
>JAFAMT010000280.1 GCA_019233085.1 Herbaspirillum sp. | reverse complement strand
GGCGGGATCTCGCCGCCAATAATCGTCGCCGGATGTTGTATGCCAATCTTGTATATCAGCGTGGCACGCAACTTGCTGATGAGGAGGCATGAGCACCAATCCTTTCGTCAAGTCGTCGTCGCAGATTGCCATGCGTATCACCGAGGCGATCCTGGCCAAGCAACTGGCACCGGGTACGCGCCTGGGCGAGCAGCAACTGGCCGATCTCTTCAACGTCTCGCGTACCCAGGTACGCGAAGCGCTGACGCGGCTGATGGCGCGCGGCATCGTTACCGTCAGCGCGCGGCGCGGCTGGTTCGTCATCGAGCCCACCGTCGACGAGGCACGCGAAGCCTTCGAGGCACGTCGGGTGATCGAGCTGGGCCTGCTGCGCCAGGCGCGTACGCGGCCCATCACCGCAGACGCGATCGGCCAGCTGCACGCGCACATCGCCCGCGAAGAAGCCGCCATCGCCGGCGCCGATGTGGGCGCCCGCAGCTACCTGCTGGGGGATTTCCACGTCTGCCTGTGCGAATGCCTGGGCAACTCGCTGCTCTCGGAGACACTGCGCGACCTGACCGCCCGCACGACGCTGACAGCCATGCTGCACCAGTCGTCGGAGCAGGCCGAGGATTCGTGTTCGGAACATGTACTGATCGTCGAGGCGCTGGAACGCGGCGATCTGGAACAGGCTGAGCAACTGATGCACACCCACCTGCAACACGTGGAATCAGGGCTCAACCAGGTGCGCAGCAGCGATCCGCTGGAACCGCTGCGGCAGGCACTGGCATCGGTATCGCGCCCGACTGTGGCAGGCGATGCCGGCAGTGCCCGCCCGCCAGGAAAAAGGCCGCTGTAGGCGCAAGCAAGAGGCCACTCATCAACGTCGTCAACCTGAGGGAAACCGCTATGAAACTGACCAAACTCCTGCTCGGCCTGATGGCCGGCGCCATGATGTTCTCCGCTTCGGCTGCCCGTGCCGACGCCCTGGACGATATCCAGAAGCACGGCACGCTGCGCGTGGCGGTGCCGGCCGATTTCCCGCCGTTCGGCTCGGTCGATGCCGACTTGAAGCCGCAGGGTCTGGATATCGATGTCGCCACCCTGATCGCCAAGAAGCTGGGCGTGAAGGTGGAACTGATCCCCGTCTCCAGCGCCAACCGCATTCCCTACCTGACCACCAAGAAGGTGGACCTGGTCATCTCCAGCATGGGCAAGAACCCGGAGCGTGAGAAGGTCATCGACTTCACCGCCGCCTATGCACCCTTCTTCAATGGTGTGTTCGGCCCGGCCGACCTGGCCGTCAAGAGCGCCGCCGACCTGGCCGGCAAGAGCATTGCGGTCACCCGTGGCTCGGTGGAAGACCTGGAACTGACCAAGATCGTGCCGGCCAGCGCCACCGTGAAGCGCTACGAAGACAACAACAGCACCATCAGCTCCTTCCTCTCGGGCCAAGTGCAACTGGTGGCCACCGGCAACGTGGTGGCAGCCGCCATCATCGCCAAGAACCCGCCCAAGAAGCCGGAAACCAAGTTCCTGATCAAGGATTCGCCCTGCTTCATCGGCCTGAACAAGGGCGAGAAGAAGCTGCAGGACAAGGTCGACGCCATCCTGGCCGAGTCCAAGAAGGACGGCAGCCTGAACGGCATTTCGCAAAAATGGCTGGGCTTGCCGCTGCCAGCTGGCCTGTAATTTGCTATAACACCGCATCCCCGCCAGCGCGGGATGCGGTGGCAGGAACCAGGCAAGACGTTTGAACGCATTCCCGGCGCGATTCCGCCCGGTGCCGGGAAGGCAGAGCAGGCAAGACGTACAGGCAGCAGCGCAGCATCACGGCAGCAATAGCAGGGGCAGGCGGACAACCCGGGAGCACAAGGCAGGGCACACACGACATCATGGCTTATCAATTCGATTTCCTCTCCACCTTCGACTACGGCGACGTCATCGTCAAGGGCGTACTGACGACCGTCGAGCTCATCGCCATCGGCGGCGTGCTCGGCGTGGCCGTGGGCATCTTCGGCGCCTGGGCGCGCTCGCAGGGGCCGGCCTGGCTCAAGCCCATCGTCAGCGGCTATGTGGAGATCATCCGCAATACGCCCTTCCTGGTGCAGCTGTTCTTCATCTTCTTCGGGCTGCCGTCGCTGGACATCCACATCAGCGAAATCACCGCGGCCATCCTGGCCATGGTGATCAACCTGGGCGCCTACAGCACCGAGATCATCCGTGCCGGCGTGCAGGCCATTCCGCGCGGACAGATCGAGGCGGCGCAATCGCTGTCGATGTCGCGCATGCAGATCTTCCGCCACATCATCCTGCGCCCGGCGCTGCAGAAGATCTGGCCGGCGCTGTCCTCGCAGGTGGTCATCGTCATGCTGGGTTCGGCGGTGTGTTCGCAGATCGCAGTGGAAGAGCTGTCCTTCGCGGCCAACTTCATCCAGGGCCGCAACTTCCGCGCCTTCGAAGCCTATATCGTGGCCACGCTCATCTACCTGGTGCTCTCGGTCCTGCTGCGCCAGATACTGCGCCTGATCGGCCAATATTTCATCACCGCCCGGAGGACCGCATGATCTCTTTCACCACCTGGGACATCGTCCGCAACCTGATGCTGGCGTGGCGCTGGACCATCGTCCTGTCGCTGGTCACCTTCGTGTTAGGCGGCACGCTGGGCCTGATCATCCTGTTCATGCGCACCTCGCGCCAGGGCTGGCTGCGCCAGATCGCACGGCTCTACATCGAGCTGTTCCAGGGAACGCCGCTGCTGATGCAGTTGTTCCTGGTCTTCTTCGGAATTGCCCTGTTCGGCATCGAAGTGCCGGCCTGGCTGGCCGCAGGCCTGGCGCTGATGTGCTGGAGCGCCTCGTATCTCGCCGAGATCTGGCGCGGTTGCGTCGAGGCCGTGCCCAAGGGCCAATGGGAAGCCTCTTCGGTGCTGGCCATGGGTTACTTCCAGCAGATGCGCTACATCGTGCTGCCACAGGCTTTCCGCATCGCCATCGCACCGACGGTGGGATTTGGCGTGCAGATCATCAAGTCCACCGCCGTGACCTCCATCATCGGCTTCATCGAACTGTCCAAGGCCGGCACCGTCATCACCAACGCCACCTTCCGCCCCTTCACGGTGTTTGCCATCGTGGGCGCCTTCTACTTCGTGCTTTGCTGGCCGCTGTCCAAGTACAGCCAGTCTCTAGAAAGGAAATACAATGCCGCTCATCGCC
>JAFAMT010000038.1 GCA_019233085.1 Herbaspirillum sp. | reverse complement strand
CCATGATGTCGACCGTGGACCAGCCCAAGTCCGAAGTGCTGGCGCGCATGGCGCGTGACATCAATCCCGAGATCGAGATCAAGATCTTCCCCGAGGGGGTCAACCAGAACAACCTGCGCGAATTCCTGAGCGGGGTCGATCTGTATGTGGATGCCCTGGACTTCTTTGCTTTCGATGCGCGTCAGCAGACCTTCGCCATGTGCGCCGAGCTGCGCATCCCGGCGACCACCGCGGCGCCCCTGGGCATGGGAGCGGCCCTGCTCAATTTCCTGCCGGGCGGGATGAGCTTCGAAGAGTATTTTCAGTGGGGCGATCTGTCCGATCTCGACAAGGCCATCCGCTTCGTGGTGGGTCTGGCTCCTGCCGGCCTGCACCGCCCTTACCTGGTGGTGCCGGAGTCGGTGAACTTTGCCGAGCGGCGCGGCCCGTCGACCATGATGGCCTGCCAGTTGTGCGCGGGTGTGGTCGGTACCGAGGCCTTGAAGATCCTGCTCGGGCGCGGCAAGGTCCTGGCCGCGCCGCATGGTGTGCAGTTCGACGCCTATCGCAACAAGCTGGTGCGCACCTGGCGTCCCGGCGGCAACCGCCACCCACTGCACCGCCTGATGATCGCCATCGCCGGCAAGCAGATGCGCAGCGCCCTGGCCGGCGCGACTCCGACGGCAAGCGGAAGCGAGGCCAGCAAGGTGGACATCCCCCCTTCCATTTACCGCATCCTGGATCTGGCACGTTGGGCGCCCAGCGGCGACAACACCCAGTGCTGGCGCTTCGAGGTGGTCGCGCCCGACCATCTGGTGGTGCACGCCTACGACACCCGCGCCGACACCGTCTACGACCTGGACGGTCACCCCAGCCAGATCTCGGTGGGCGCCCTGCTGGAAACCATCACCATCGCCGCCAGCGCCCAGGGCTTGCGCACGACCTGCTCGCGGCGCCCGGACAGCCCGGTCGAGACGCCCCTGTTCGATCTCCGTTTCTCGCACGATCCCGGGATCGCGCCCAGCCCCCTGCTCGATGCCATCGAAAAGCGCAGTGTGCAGCGACGCCCGATGCACACCCGCCCCCTGCGCGAGGACGAAAAGAAAGCGCTGGAGGCAGCTGTCGGCCCGGACTACACGATCGACTGGATCGAGGGTTTCGGCCCCAAGCTCAAGACTGCATGGCTGATGTTCAACAATGCCAAGCTGCGCCTGACCATGCCCGAGGCCTACGAGGTCCATCGCCGCATCATCCACTGGAACGCCAGCCGCAGTCCCGACAAGGTGCCGGACCAGGCCCTGGGCGTGGACAAGATGACCCTCAAGCTGATGAAATGGGCCATGGTGAGCTGGGAGCGTTTGTCGACGATGAATACGCTGATGGGGACCTGGGCTCCGCGCCTGCAGATGGATCTGGTGCCGGGCCTGGCCTGCGCCGCTCACTTCGTGCTCAAGGCCCGGCGCGCGCCGCAGGGCATCGACGACTATGTGGAGGCAGGTCGCGCCGTGCAGCGCTTCTGGCTGACCGTGACCCACCTTGGCCTGGTGATGCAGCCGGAACTGACGCCCCTGATCTTCTCCAGGTATGTCCGCGAGGGCCGCTCCTTCACGCGCCTGCCGGCTCTGCAGGAGCGCGCGCGCCGGCTTGAACAGGATGCTTCGGCCCTGATCTTCAACGACCAGCTATCCCCCGTCTACATGGGCCGGCTGGGTGCCGGCCCGGCACCCACTGCCCGCTCGGAGCGGCTGCCAGTGGAACAGCTGCTCTACCGGCCCGACAGCGACAGCGCTCCTTAGCTCCCTGGCTCCTTAATCCAGCAGGGAGCAACTCATCCCACCCATGCGGAAGTGGCGGATCAGATCGGCGATATCGGCCTTGTGCCATTCCGGCAGGTTGCGCTTGAGCGTGGCCAATTGTGCCTTCAACTCGGGGGCCTCACCGCGCCGCGGTGCGCTCTTGAGCGCCATCATGAACTTGAGCAGACCGGTCGAGTACAGGCGCGCCCGCCCCGCCAACGGCTTCACGGCCTGGCGGAAGTCTTCCGGATAGAAAGCTGCGCGTAGCGAGTTGTAGTAATCCTCGGTGAAGAGCGCCGGTTGCCGGTCTGCGTACTGGTAGGCGAAATAGTTGATCGAGCGCTCCGCCTTGAGGTGGCCGAAATCGACCATGTACACCCCGCCGTCCGGCTTGAGGATACGCGCCACCTCGGCATAGGTCTGGCACAGCATGTTGACCGTGGGCAGGTGATGCAGCGCCATGGTCGACATCACGGCGTCCACCGAGGCGTCTGCGAAGCTGCCGAGGTCGGTGATGTCGCCGTGTCGGAATTCGACGTTCTTCAGTTGCATGCTGGCCACCAGCGCGCGCGCGTTCTCCAGCATCGGCTCGGACAGGTCGACCCCGATAAAACGGATATCGGGGTTCAATCGCGCCACCATGGCCAACTGGTTGGCCGGCCCGCAGGCCAGGTCGACCACCGTATCGCCCGGTCGGATCACTTCGCAGATGTTGGCGCAGTGAAACAGGTAGACGGGTGCCATCACGGCATGCTCACGTCCGGCCTCGACATAGGCAGCAACATTGTCGGGATCGTCCATCACAAGGTCGGGTTCGGTGAGCCTTGGGCTCTTCTCGCGCGAGAAAATCTCACGCACTACTGTTCCTAACAATTGTGCATTTGGCATGGTATTGATTCCCAATGAATGAATAGGTGCAACTGGTGCAATTTGATCTTGTCGATTTTTCTTACATTTCTGACCAAAAATCCAAGATTTCACCGCGATGATTTTAATAAGTCTTTGATTTTAAATCGGAAAAAAATCACTGGCATGTTGATTGCTTATTACGTTGCGTCGTCGTTAAACACGCTGCTATTCAAACGGTAAGAAGAGTTTAATGTTTAATCGGCACTTTATCGCGGGATAAAGTAAATTTTTGGCAAGGGCTGTCGCAGCGCTAAATGCCTTGATTGGGTTGTCTTTTTCATATCCGATACTCAAATCTCACGTATTTGCGTCCTCATCTGGAGATTACTATGATCAGCACTAAGACTCTGCGCTCCCTCGCCGTTGGGGCTGTCATGACTGTGGCAGCTGCCGCGGCTCACGCCCTCCCGACTTTCACCGTCAATCCGAACAGCAACGGTCTGTCCACGCAAGGCAGTACCTTCACCGCAGACGCGATGAATGGCGTGTCGTCGGCCCGCATCAGCTACACCGGCAATGGCAGCACCTTCACCTACACGGGTGTCGGTTATATTGACTTCACCGCCTTCAGTCTGAACGATACGGGCATCAGTGCAGTCATCACCCGTGCCAACTTCGACTACGGTATTTACGCTACCTTTACCCAGAACTTCACTTGCGGTTCCTTCCTGGCACCGGGTGTGAGCTGCTCGGTCTCCTCGATCACGCTGAACCTGTGGGCCGATCCGGGCAATGACAACATCTATAACAAGGCCACCGTCAGCAGCAACGCTTCCGTGACCTCCGTGGGCGGCCAGGTGCTGATGGGTACGGTCAACCAGGTGTTTGCGGGTGCCGCCGGTATCGATGCGCTGGGTGGCGCGTTCCAGAACATCAACACCAACTTCGCGCTGACTGCCGCTGGCCAGTTGTTCTTCACCTCGCCTGATCCGTTCTACCAGTTCGCCTTCAGCGCCTTCAACAACACCTCGCAAGGCCTGACCTGCAACGGCAATACCAACCCGGCCACCGGCGGTGCCGCCAATGGTTGCGCCGGCTCCTTCACTGCCATCGCGATCAACAACGAATCCGGTATCACTGACTTCAACAACATCCCGGAACCGGCCTCGCTGGCCATCTTCGGTGCCGGCCTGCTGGGTCTGGCAGGCCTGCGTCGCCGCAAGTCCTGATTCCCGACAGTCGTTCCAGCCTTGCCTGACGGCCCGGTCGCTTGCGCGACCGGGCCGTTGTCATTGGCGCTGTCCGCGTCAGGAGAGCATCCTTTCCGTTGCCACGCCAAGCCAGGGGTTACCTGCGCCCCGGCTGGCAGCATCAGGTGGCCGCACTTGACGAACCTTGCTCTGTTCTGCGAAATTGCCTGACGGAATCTTCACTCAATGAAGATTGATCCATCCGGTTATCAATATGGCAATGCCAGCTGGCCAGTGTATTGGCGCGGCATCAAAGGAATGGTGCATGGGGACGATGAGAGCAGACAACCGGGCCGCCCAATTCAGATGGGGGCGCATGGCGCTCACCCTGGGTCTGCTGTTGATGCAGTACGACGTGCTTGCACAGGAAAGCACGGACAGACAGGCTGCCATCGTCAAGGTGTTGCATGGCTATGTGCAGACTCAACGTGGTGGCAAGATGTATCCGCTGGCCATTGGCGAACGCCTCTATGAGGGAGACCGCATCGTCACCGCCGCCGCCAGTTCGGTCGGCTTCACATTGCGCGACGATACCCTGATCTCGCTAGGTCCGAACAGCCAGTTCGTGCTCGAACAGTTCGTCTTCAACGAAAAAACGGATGAAGGCAGCATCGCCGTGCGCCTTGCCAGAGGCACGCTGCGCTACGTCTCCGGCCTGATCGGCAAGCATGCGCCGGAGCGCCAGCAATTCTCCACGCCCACGGCGACCATTGGCATCCGAGGCACTGACTTCATCGTCGAGGTGGTCGATGAATAAGTGCATTATTCTCCTGGCTTTGATCTCGGCCCTGGC
>JAFAMT010000443.1 GCA_019233085.1 Herbaspirillum sp. | reverse complement strand
GGTGCGCGCAGCATGCTGTATCCACGGCAGACCCGGCGCTGGCTGGCCTTCTGGAACCTCAGCGCCACCCACAGCGCGCTGGCGCTGGCCACACCGCGCCTGCTGCACAAGATCTACCGGCCCTATCAATCCCTGCGACTGCGCCCGGCCGAGCGCATGGCGATCCTGATGTCCCACTACGACTTCGTCATTCGTCGCGGCCTGGCGCCGCTGGTGCTGCAGGCTGCCAGTCGCCCCATCCCCGTCGGCCAATTCAGCGGCAAGGCGGGCGATCTCTATGAGGTGCGCCTGGCAGCCATCGCCAGCCTCGACCATGAGGGCGAACTGGCGCTGCACCTGTATCGCGACAACCGCCTGCTGTTCTCGACCGCCTTCACCATCTGCCGCCAGCCGGGCGGTTGGGTGATCCGCATCGGCTGCCTGCAGGGCCCGGGCTGCGCCGACAGCCGGGAGCAGATCCGGCGCGCCACGCGCGACATGTTCGGACTGCGGCCCAAGGCGCTGATGATCCGACTGGTACGCGCCATCGGTGCTGGTATCGGTTGTGGTCGCGTGGTCCTGGTCGGCAACGGCAACCGCGTAGCCAACCGCCATAGCAAGCGTAAGCGGGTGCATGCCGACTATGACGCCTTCTGGCAGGAAATCGGCGCGGCGCGGCGCAGCGATGGTGACTACGAGCTGCCCTGCGTCGAGCCGGAAACCAGGCTCGACCAGCTGCCCTCGCGCAAGCGCGCCGAGGCCCGCCAGCGCCTGGCCTTCACGCGCCAGGCCACCTGGGAAGTCGGACGCCTGTTCTCGTGCGCGAGCCGCTGAAGCAAACGTTGCAGGTGAACCCGATGGCAAGCTCTTCCGGCACCACCCCCAGCGCGGCGGGTCCACTGGACGTGAGCAACCTGGTCAGCCAGATCATTGCCGTGGAAAGCAAGGCACGCCTGGCGCCACTGGCCAGCAAGGCGGAAGAGCTCAATGCACTGCTCTCTGCCTATGATGCGCTGCGCCTGGCGCTGGTGGCCTGTCAGCAGGCTTTGCGGCAGTGGAATAGCGCCCGGTTCCTCGGCAGCGATACTGCCGCCGTAACCCGTGTCGCGAGCGGCTATGTCAGCGCCTTCAACACGCTGATCAAGGGCATGACTGAATGGAGCCGGCCAGCGCCGTCGCCCCTGCACGGCAAGGCGAGTCTACTTGACCCACTAGCCAGCGATACCATGGCGCAAGCCCTCATTGCGCAGTTGCGCGCAAGCGTACTGGCCGCGGCCGGTCGTCACGCGAATGGCACGCTGGAGAGCGTCGGCATCCGTTTCCACAAGGACGATACCCTTGCCATGGACGCCATTGGCCTGAACCAGGCCGCCGACGACAATCCCGAGGGCCTGGCGGCACTCTTCTGCGCTCAGGATGGCGTGGTAGCTTGCACGCAGTCGCTGCTGGACCAGATGCTGCACGAAGACGGCCTCCTGGCCGGCAAGATACGCGCACTGCAGACCAGCCTCAAGCGGGTCGCCGACCAGCAGGCCGCTACCCTGGAACGCCTGGCCAACTTGCGCGAGAGCTACACCCAGCAGTTCAACCGCCTCAACATCACGCTGGAGAAGATGCAGGCTTCGCACGACCCCGCCAGCCAGCCATTGGCCCGCAGGCGCAAGCCCTGCCCCTGACAAGGACATGTGCGCGCCGGCTCCCGGGCGTTGCGGTCACCGGGCTTCCAGGCAGACCCTGTTGCGCCCGTCCTTCTTTGCGCGATACAGGGCATCATCGGCGCGTTTCATCAACTCGTCCGTGCTTTCTCCGGGGCACCAGACGGCCACGCCAAAACTGCTGGTCTTGGCCCCCACGCTGGCAAACGAATGCGCCTGTATCACCTGGCGCAAATGTCCGGCCAGATGCGCGGCCTGCTCCAGGCCGGTGTCGGGACAGAGAATCAGGAATTCCTCGCCGCCCCAGCGGGCCAGGATGTCAGACTCGCGCAAGCCAGCGGCCAGCACGGCCGCGAACTCCCGCAACAAGCTGTCACCCACCAGATGTCCATGCTGGTCATTGACGGACTTGAATTCGTCGATGTCGGCCAGGATGACCGCCAGCGGGCGTCCCTGCGCGTCGGCCTGTGCCAAGGCCTCCTGGAAAGCCGCATCCAGTCCGAGCCGGTTGAGTACGCCGGTCAACTTGTCGGTGACCGCCAGCTTGGCCAGGGTCTGGTGCGCCGCGCGCAGCTCGGCCGTCCTCAAGGCCACCTCGCCACTGAGGATCTCGTTATGCCGGACCTCGAACTCGTGCGCCTTCTCGATCCGCGCATAGGCATCGTTGAGCCGGTCGACCAGCACGCTCAATTCATCTTGCCGCGGCAAGGGGCTGCGACGCAGCACGAACGGCCGGAAAGTGCCGCCCGGTGAATAGGCGTTGGCAAAATCGGCCATCTGCGTCAGATGCCGGGTGATCATCCACGACACCAGCAGCAGGATACTCACCGAGGTGATGAGCGACTTGACGATCTGGGTACACAGCACGATGACGATGCGCTCCATCGTGCGCTCATAGAGCGTTTGCAGATTGGCCGCGATGGTGATCTTGCCGACCACGGCGCCATTGCGTCGCAATACGTAGTCGAAGAACCGGGCTGCGTGCGGATCGACATGTCCGGTGCTCAATTCTGCGGACTGGCTGGGACCATAATGGATGGTCGCCCCCGACACCCATGGCGAGCGTCCGATGCCATCGAGCTGCACTTGCATGCTGGCGACATTGAAATTCCAGGCTGCATCGGCAAGTCCAGGCAACTGGCTCTGCTCGATGTAGCGCATGCCCTCCTCCAGAGCGGAAACATCGCGCCGGTAGTCGAAGAACAACTGTACCGAGGTCGCCACCAGCGCGGCGGTGGCACTGATGCAGACGATCCACACCAGCATGCGGCGCGCCAGTCCATGGCCCAGGGCAGCGATCCAGGCATCGTGGATGAGCCGCACGCGATCCCGGAGCAGTCGCATGCTCATCTACCGGCCCTGATCGCGGAAGGGGGAATGACGCGCAAACACCTCCTCGTAGCGCTTGGCTGCGTCGGCGTCCAGCAGGCGGGCTTCGGCGTCGATCCATGGTGGGCGCTTGCCCGCCTTGGCCACGACCTGGTTGACCCGCTCGACGATCTTCCGTCCCCATGGACCCTTGGTGCAGCCCACGTAACCGATCGTATATTCCGGCAGGCCGGCAATGGGGAGATAGGCCAGCCTCACCGAGGCCCCCAGTTGCCGGGCAAACCAGTTGACCTCATCGGGATAGGTAATGATGTAGTCGACCCAGCCATTGGCGACCTGGCGGAACGGCCCCTGGTCGTCGTCACTGGTCTGGATCAGGTTGGGCTGCCCCTGCACCGCGGCGAAGGCATCCAGGACGACCGGCGGATAGCCGCGTTTCTCCTGGCGCACGGTGACCAGCGAGGGGTCCCGCAGCAACCGGCCGATATCGACGGCGCCTGCCGCATTGCGATACGCCGCCAGCCGCGCGACCCGGTCGGCCCGCACCACGATATGGTGTGGCAGCACGAACTCCACGGGGCCACTGAAATCGACATAGGCTTCCCGCTCGGCCGTCTTGAGCAGGCTGGGCTCGCACACCGGCTGCCCCTGCTTCATCAGGCCGAACACGCGTGACATGCTGGAGGGTTCGACGACATGCTTGAAGTCCGGCGTGCGCTCGATGAAATAACGCAGAAACACATCGGCGTAGCCGGTTCCCTTGAGCGGGCCGCTGGCAATGATGACAGGCGGATAATCCGGCATCTGCCAGTTGACGGTGATGTCCTCGGCCCGGACGCTGGTGCTGGCCAACAGATGGGCCAGGGCCATGCCTACCCCGATGCGGAAGGACGCAGACAGGAATCCGGGCTTCCGGAGGAGTGCTGGTGACATTTTTTGCTGCGCTATCGTTTCAACTCTATTCTTCTTTGCCGACAGAAACACAATGCCAACTCAAGCCGGCATCGTGAGGCTCCATTATATTCGATGCCGCCGCCAGAATACGTGCTAGAGGCGCGGCAGCAGGCGTTCTACCAGTTGCCTGTGGTAGGGATCGTCGGAGTCGATATAGCGCGATGCCGAGGCCACGTTCTTCCATCCCACATATTCCATCAGGGCGCGCAGTTCCCAGCCGTTGGCGCTGGCCCATGAGGCGAATCCCCGCCGCAGCGAGTGCGAACTATAGGCCTGGGCGTCTGCCACGCCGGCCTGTTGCAGGATACGCCGCAACATCGGGATGACACTGCCGGGGCTCACCGGATCGGGGCTGATGCGCCCCCAGCGATCGATGCCACGGATCACCGGGCCGCTGGACAGGCCGCTGACGGCCAGCCAGTCCAGGTAGGCCGCCACCGGGCACAGACGCGACAGCGCCGGTGTCCGGTAGGTGCTGCCCTTGAGGCTGCGGTCGGTCTTGGTGCGCGGCAGGTGGATGGTCATGCCCTCCCCGGCCACCGCCTCGATGCGGCCGATCTCCAGGCGGATCAGTTCGTCGCTGCGAAAGCCGCGCCAGAAGCCGATCAGCAACAGGCATTGATCGCGCGTGTGGCGCAGCAGATCGGCGTAACGTTGCTGCTGGCGGGCCTGCTCGCGCTCCCCTTCAAGCCATGCAATCGCCTGCGCCAGTGCGTCCAGCTGCAGCGGCTTGGCTTGTTTTTCCTGTGCCGGGTGCAATTCCCTGATCCCGCGCAACACCTTGCGCACGATCGGCGCCTTGGTCGGATCGGGAAAGCCTTGTTCCACATGCCATTGCCCCAAGCCCGACAAACGCTGGCGCAGGGTGCTATGCGCCAGCACGGCGGCATGGTCGGCCAGGTAGCGGGCCACGCTGTCAGCCGTGGCCGGCAGATAGCCGCCCCACTCCACTTCGAAATGGTTCACGGCAGCGCGATAGCTGCGCCGGGTGTTGTCGCGGGTGGCCGCGTGGATATAGGTGTCTATCGGATTCATGGACGGATCGCTTTACGCTGGCGCCTGGAGAGTCATTACAGCGGCTCAGGCAAATTTCACGGGTTGCAGCGCGCTGACATGTGATAAGCATTGATTATCCCATATTAAATTGTCGATATTCCCTCGTTTATATGGCTTGAATTTATTATGTTATTACGTATTATGTAATACATTATCAAATAACAGATAGGCATGCCATGGCACGCACCGGCCTCTACAAGTCAGAAATCAAGATTGCCCGCGACTCGCTGCTGGCGCAGGGCAAGCACCCGTCCGTGGATGCCGTTCGTATCGCGCTGGGCAATACCGGCTCCAAGAGCACGATTCATAAATACCTCAAGGAACTGGAGCAGGAAGACGGTGGCACCGAGGTGGGCAAGCCCTCCATCAGCGATGCCTTGCAAGACCTGGTCGCACGACTGGCCGCCGGATTACAGCAGGAGGCCGATGCCCGCATCGAGGCTGCACAGGCAGGTCACGACACCGCAAGCGCCCTCCAGCAAGCCGAGAAGGACGCCCTGCAGCAGGCCAACCAGATGCTGGCGAGCCAGCTGGAAGCCGTCCGCGCCGAATTGCATGCGCAGACCACGGCCAATGCGGCACTGTCCACGCAACTGCAGGAGCAATCCGTGCTGCGCCTGACGCTGGAGACCCAGTTGGCCGCCCTCCAGCAGCGCTTGGCCGAACATGAGCAACATCGCGCCTCCCTGGAAGAAAAGCATCAGCATGCCCGTGAGGCACTGCAACACTATCGGGAGGCAGCCAAGGACCAGCGCGACCAGGACATCCGCCGGCACGAACAGCAAGTCCAGACCCTGCAAGCCGAAATACGGCAGCTGCGCCAGGACCTGATCATCCGCAACGAAGACCTCACGCGCGCCAACCAGGAAGGCGTGCGCATGGTCACGGAGCTCGCGCATGCCCGCCAGGCACTGCAGGAAGAACAGGCCAGGGGGCGCGAGCGGGAGGATCAATTGGCCCAGTTGCGCCAGGTCGAGACGCAGAAGCAGCGACTCGAACAGCAGCTGCTGGAGCATGCCTCGGCGAATGAACAACTGGCCGCACGCGAGCTCGTCCTGGCGGACAATTGCCGGCGGATGGAAGAGCAACTGCATCAGAGCCAGCTGGCCCTGGCAGCGGCCTTGGCCAGGAGCGAAGCCCAGGAGACACTGGCTGCGCAGCTGCAGGATTTCGTGCGGCACACCGCGTCCGGCCAGCAAGCCCAGAGCGCCGCACCCGGGATCCCGGGTGACGCGCGCGCAGACGCCGATTCGTGAGATGCTGTCGAACCTGGCGCGCATGCGCCGGGCAAGCGGCTGCGTTGACAGCCCAAAGACCAACATCCAGGAGGAGACAAGAATGAAGAAGCCACTCGGCGCGGCCCTCGCGTCATTGCTGTTCTCGGCATCACTGGCGCAGGCCGCTGAACGCCTGCCCAGCATCCCGCCAGACCAATATACGCCCGAACAGAAGGAGGCCGCCGAGCAGTTCCTGGCCGCGCGCAAGGTCCCGGTGTTCGGCCCCTTCGAGCCGCTGATGCACAGCCCGCAGGTGATGAGCCAGGCGCGCGCGATGGGCGACTACCTGCGCTATAACTCGGCCATCGGCAACACCCTGAGCGAACTGGTGATCCTCATTACCGCCCGCGAATGGACGCAGGATTACGAGTGGTACGTCCACTACCCGATTGCCATCAAGGCCGGCATCAAGCCCGAGATCGCCAGCGCCATTGCCGATGGTCGCCGTCCCGTCGGCATGAGCGAGGACGAGGAAATCGTCTATGACTATTCCATCGAACTGCACCGCAACAAGCGGGTCTCGGACCGCAGCTTCGAACGCGCCGAGAAACGCTTCGGCAAGAAGGGCGTGGTGGACCTGACCGGCATCAACGCCTATTACACCCTGCTGGCCATGCAGATGAATGCCGCCCAATACCAGGCGCCCAAGGATAGCAAGCGTCTGGTGCGATTCCCGGAGTAGCCTGGCCCAACCTGGATCTGACAGGCCCATCGGCGCGGTACAAGGACGTACTATCCGCCTTTGCCGATGGCGCCTTCCTCAATATGCGACTTGCCCTTCATGGTTCCACAAGGCAATATAGGTAATATTTTGCCGATATTGTCATTCCGATAATCGAATAAACTCACAGCTTTGCGAGGGGATCTACGAGGCGGTCCCGCTAACGTCAAAAGAAAATCTCCGAGGCCCCCATGAGGAAGGCGTTGTTCCGCTATCGCGACGAACTGGTCAGGATTGAACTGAAATGTCCCATAGGACAGGGATGGACCTGGGACCTCTACATCAACGGCGAACTCAGGTTCTGCGGCCAGGACGCGCCGTTTGCCTTCGCCGAGGAAGCCATGGCGGCCGCCCGCCAATCCAGCCGGCACATGATCGACCTGCAGTACAGCTCCTGAGCCGACCACGGCCGGATTGCACACGGCATCGCCCCCCCTCCCTGCAACACCCCACCCCTCCCTTGATCAGTTATCAGTTGAAGACCTTGCATTGCGGACTAGCACCAAATATTATATATTTTTATATATTATAAATTTGTAGTTCATTGGATCTCATGAGCACGCCATTGGCTTCACCCCCGCCCGAACTGATGCGCCAGGCCGCCGGCCAGGCGGTGACGGCGCTCAAGCTGCTGGCCAACGAAGATCGCCTGTTGCTGCTTTGCCACCTGTCACAGCAGGAAGCCAGCGTCAGCGAACTGGAACAGGCCCTCGATATCCGCCAGCCGACTCTCTCCCAGCAACTCGGCGTATTGCGCGGCGAAGGCGTGGTCAGCACCCGCCGCGAGGGCAAGCGCATCTACTACCAGGTTGCCGATGCCAGGCTGCTGGAGATGCTGGACCTGATGTACCGCCTCTACTGCCCCAAGGAATGAAACCCATGCAGATCGACTGGAATAGCTTCACCCCCATTGCATCGCTGGCCGGCGGCGCCCTGATCGGGCTGGCCGCCGCCTTGCTGGTGCTGTTCAATGGCCGTATCGCCGGCATTAGCGGCATCGTCGCCGGCTTGCTTGATCCGCGCCCGCGCGAGATCGGCTGGCGCCTGATGTTCGTGCTGGGTCTGGTGCTGGCACCGGCGCTGTATGCCGCCTGCACCGTACTGCCACCCATCCGTATTGAGGCCGGCCATGCCCAGATTGCCCTCGCAGGACTGCTTGTGGGCATCGGCACCCGCTATGGCGCCGGCTGCACCAGCGGCCATGGCGTGTGCGGCTTGTCGCGTCTTTCACCGCGCTCGGCCATTGCCACGGCCTGCTTCATGGCGACCGGCTTTGCCAGTGTCTATCTGCTGCGCCATGTCCTGCGCGCCTGAACCTGGAGGAATGCGAGCATGAAAACCCCATTGACCGCCTTGCTGGCCGGGCTGGTATTCGGACTGGGCCTGATCGTCTCCGGCATGGCCAATCCGGCCAAGGTACTGGCTTTCCTCGACCTGGCCGGCGACTGGGATCCGTCACTGGCGCTGGTGATGGCAGGCGCCATCGCGGTCGGCATGCCGGCCTTTGCCTATGCACGGCGCATGCAACGCAGCTTGCTGGGCGAGGCGATGCAGCTCCCCGCCACCACCCGGATCGACCGTCGCCTGGTGCTGGGCAGCCTGCTCTTTGGCATAGGCTGGGGCATCGCCGGGATCTGCCCCGGTCCGGCGCTGGTGCTGCTGGGTGCCGGACAGGTCAAGGGTGTGCTCTTCGTGGTGGCCATACTGGCCGGCATGCTGCTGTTCAAGTGGCTGCAACGACCTGTGGTGCAATGAGCCTTGCCTGTCGTAAGCTCTTCATTCTGTCCCAGCTTCAGGAATTGTCATGGAAAAACTGCACATTGAAGGTCACTTCGATCCCGTCACCAGCACCGTCAGCTACATCGTGCTGGACCGCTCCAGCGGCGCTTGTGCGCTACTCGACAGCGTACTGGACTATGACCCCAAGTCCGGCCGCACCACGACCCGCAGCGCCGATCACCTGATCGACCGCGTCCAGGCCCTGGGTGCGCAGGTCCAATGGATACTGGAGACCCATGCCCATGCCGATCATCTCTCGGCGGCGCCCTACCTGAAGCAGAAGCTGGGCGGTCGCATCGCCATCGGCGAGCATATCCGCCAGGTGCAGCACGTGTTCGGCCGCCTGTTCAATGCCGGCACCGAATTCGCCCACGATGGCAGCCAGTTCGATCATCTCTTCCGCGACGGCGAGCGCTTCCGCATCGGCCAGCTCGACGCCCGCGTCATGCATACGCCCGGCCACACGCCGGCCTGTGTTACCTATGTGGTGGAGGAAGGCGAGCAGATCGCGGCCTTCGTCGGCGACACGCTGTTCATGCCCGACTATGGCACCGCACGTTGCGACTTCCCGGGCGGGAATGCGCGCACGCTGTTCCAGTCCATCCACGCCGTGCTGGCGCTGCCGGCCCATGCGCAACTCTACATGTGCCACGACTACCAGCCCAACGGCCGCGCGTTGCGTTTCGTGACGACCGTGGCCGAGGAACGCGAGGCCAATATCCACGTGCACAAGGGCATCAGCGAAGACGCCTTCGTGGCCATGCGCACTGCACGCGATGCCACCCTGGACATGCCGGTCCTGCTGCTGCCGTCGGTGCAGGTCAACATGCGCGCCGGAGAATTGCCGGCTGCCGAAGCCAATGGCGTGCGCTACCTGAAGATCCCCCTCAATGCTGTCTGACCAGCACTGACGCCAGGCGCTGCCTTAATACGAATCGTCCTTGTTTTCGCTAATTAAGATGGTGTTTCGGCGGGGCGCAAACTAGAATCTGCGCCATTCCAGATCCCGCCATAGCACTGCCATGAGCAAATTCCATATCGAGCATCACAAGGTCGACGCCATCTCCTGGCTGCGCGCCGCCGTCCTGGGCGCCAACGATGGCATCGTCTCCACCGCCAGCCTGCTGGTCGGGGTGGTGGCGGCCCACGCCAGCCACGACAACATCCTCCTCACCGGCATCGCCGGACTGGTAGCCGGAGCCATGTCGATGGCCACGGGCGAGTACGTGTCCGTGCACTCGCAGGCCGACAGCGAACATGCCGCACTGAGCCAGGAAAAATACGAGCTGGCCAACGACCCCGTGGGCGAACATCGCGAACTGATGGGCATCTACATGCGTCGCGGCCTGAACCAGGAAACGGCGCACCTGGTCGCCACGCAATTGATGGCCCACGACGCACTGGACGCCCATGCCCGTGACGAGCTGGGCATCTCGGAGACCACGGCGGCGCGTCCGGTTCAGGCTGCACTGGTGTCAGCGCTCAGCTTTGCCATCGGCGCGGCCTTGCCGCTGGCCGTCGTGCTGCTGGCGCCTGCCGGCGTGCTGCTGGAAGCCATCGTCATGGTCGCACTCGCCTCGCTGGCAGTGCTTGGCGCGGTGGCTGCACGGACCGGCGGGGCCAATGTCTGGAAGGGTGCCATGCGGGTGAGCCTGTGGAGTTCAATCGCCATGGCCAGCACGGCGGCCATTGGCTCGATCTTCGGCGCGGTGGTCTAGCGCCCTCACAAGCATCATAGCCATCCCAGCCATTCACCCCAGACCAGTTGACCCAGGTAGCGTGAGGGCAGCAAGGTCAAGGAACCTGTCACCAGGCAAGCTCCGATGTACAGGCGCTGCATGCAACGCCGGTGGCCAGCAATGTCGGCCCGGGCCAGCGCCGCGAACGCCCGGTACAAAGCAAGCAAGGTGAGGGGTACCAGCAGGTGGATCGGCGTCAATCCGGCGAAGTTGGGCAGGCGATCGTCGCGGATGAACATGGCCGAGACCGCCGCTGCCACCATGCAGGTCGTCCAGGCATAGCCCAGCGCCCGGTGCCAGCGGGGACGGACAATGCGCCCCAGGCGGGCCCAGAGGGCAAAAGGTCCGAGCAGTACGGCGCTCAAGGCGGCCGCCAGGTGGATGGCAATGATGGGGGTGAGTTGCATGGCGTGGCTTTCGGTTGACGCGATAGCCGGATTGTCCCGCTGCCTGCGCCTTGCTCCCAGCGCCATGCGACGAAACGACGATTGGGCAGCCTGAAAGCCTGTCCGACCACCCGAAACGCCCCACCGCCGGGATTGAGGCCTGCATCTTACCCATCTCACCCATCTCACCCTCATTCCCCTCCAGCTCCCTGCCCCTGCGCGCGCCGCATGACAGCGGTACTGGCCGCACGTAGAATCCCAGCCTTGCGCCCGTCGCGCGTTTTCCGTTCAATGGCTGCCATGACATCAAACGACTTCCAAACGATCCCTGCCGGGCCAGAGATGACCGCCCGGCTTGATCACCTGGTCCTCAACACCCACTACGACATCGATGCCGCCGCGGCGCTGCTGCAGGCACTGGGCTTCACGCTCACGCCGCGCGGCCACCATACGCTGGGCTCGGTCAATCACCTGGTTGTCTTCCCGGGCGGCTACCTGGAGCTGATCGGGCAACCGCGCCATAGCGACAAGGTGCGCCAGGAGATCCTGGATAGCCCGGTGGGGCTGGATGGCCTGGTCTATGCCGTCGACGATGTACCGGCCTGCCATGACGCCTGGCAGGCACTGGGCCTGCAGGTGCAGCCGGTACAACACTTCTCGCGACCGGTGGAGCTGGACGGCAAAATGATCGATGCGCGTTTTTCCACGGTCAGGCTGGTGCCGGGGCAGTTCGCGGCCGGCCGCGTCTATGCCTGCCGCCATTTCACCCCCGAGCTGGTCTGGCGCGATACCTGGATGACGCATCCCAACGGTGTGCAAGGCATCGCCAGCCTGCTGGTCACCGACGCCGATCCCGCTGCGGCGGCCAGGAGCTACGCGCAGCTGGGGCAATGGGACGACGGCTTCCGGTTGGACTTCGCCCGGGCTGACGAGCTGCCTGGCCGCTATGGCGCGCTGGCCACCCACCTGCCCACACGCACGTCCTGTTTCGCCGTGCTGCGCCTGCGCGGCGGCGACCGCGACATGATTGCCGAGCGCGCGCGGCAACAGGATCTGCCTTTCCTGCACGAGGCCGAACGGCTGGTACTGGCCTTGCCGGCCTTCCAGGCCTTGCTGGAATTCATCGATTGACACCGGCTTCAGCGCGCCGCGGCCGCCGGGGGCGAATGCGCAGCACAATCCTCGGGCAGCGCCTGCCCGGGTGAGATCAACGGAATCACCGCCGCCACCGGCGCCACCAGCGCCAGCGCGGCGGCTGCGCCGGCGCGTGCGGCCAGCCCCTCCTTGCTGGCACTGATCTGCGGCCTGGCCAGGGTGCCGCGCACATACAGGGGCGTTCGCAGCGACAGGATGCGTACCTTCCTGGCGCGTGGTTGGACGTCCAGCGCCAGTTCTTCACGGGCCAGGTCGACCTGGCCGCTGATATCGATGACGGCATCGTCGGTATTGACGATGCCGCGCCGGACATCGGCACGGCCATCCTTGATCACCACATCGGCCGCCCCGCACAGCAGCCGTGCGGGCCTATCCTGGTACAAGCTGGCGAAGACGGCGTTGGCGACATTCAGGCCGGCCGCCTCCAGGACGAAGCGGCTGATCCTGCCGGGCCCCAGGTCTGCCTTGATCTCCCCTTCGGCACTGCCCAGCATGGCGGCGATGGAGTTGCCCGTCCCACGCAGATCGACCTGCGCGTCGAGCCTGCCGACACTGGCCTGCAGGCTGGAGAGGCGGGGAAAGAGCTGCCGCACCTGCACCTCATGCAGCTGCATCTGCAGATGCGAGCGGATCGGCTCCGAGCGGCCGTCCAGGCTGAACTCCCCCTCACCCTTGCCGCCGGCCAGGGCAAAGCGCAGTGGCGCGGCCGTCAGCACCTGGTCCTGGAGACGGATCGTGGTGCTGGCATCCTGCCATTCCAGTCCGGGGCGCAACTCCAGGCGTTGCGCCTGGATCTGGATGTCGGCATCCAGCCGGCTCCAGCGCTGCACCGGCATCGCCTTGCCGGAGAACACGCGCGCGGGGGTCTGCGCCATGGGCTTCCTGGCCGGCTCCGTGGTCGGGAAGAAATCGGCCAGGCGCAACAGGCGCGCCCGGGTGGCGACTTCCAGCCGGTTCCTGGGCGGCCCCTTGAGATAGCGGGCGTCGCCAGCAAAATCGCTGTCGCCGACCTTGCCGGTAAAGTGCGTATAGCGCCAGTCCCACTGGTCGCTGGCGCCCTCCACCCGTGCAATGCTGAGCGCCCCCTCGGTACTGAAAGGCTTGGACGCCGGCAGGGGTACGCCGGTAGCGGCATAGAGCTGGGCAAGGCTGCTTCCGTTCAGGGACAGGTGGAGGTCGGCGCGCTCAAGCTGCCGCGGATTGATGAGCTTTCCGGACAATACGGCATGGACCTGGCCGATCGCGCCCTCTGCCTGCAGGGGATAGACACTGCCGTCATTGAGCAGCGCCAGCAAGCTGCCGCCCCACACCCGCCCTTGTACGGTAGCCTGCCCATAGCGACCCGATACGCTGGCCTCCAGCGCCAGACCCGCGAGGGTCTCGGCCGCGCCGGCACCGCCCTTGGCCAGGGCCGGTGCGGTCTGCCCCGATCCACTGGTCCGGAAGACCAGATCCAGGTCCAGCGGCTGGTCGATGTAACGCAGCGCCAGGTTGTCAACGCGAACGGCATGCAGTTCGACGCTCCAGGCCGATTCAGGCGTATCTGAAAAACGCCAGTTCTTGCGCTGCTGGGCGTCTCGCAGCATGGCCAGGTCGAGGGCGTCCACACGCAGCTCGGTGATGTGCCAGTGCCGATGCAGCAGCGACCAGGGAGAAAATGCCAGCTGCACACGGGCCGCGCGCAACAGGGGATCGCCACGGCTGGCCCAGGCGGGATTGCCCACGGCGACCTGGTCTGCCCGGACATGCAGCTGCGGCAGCACCCGCGAGACCAGCGTGCCATCGCTGGGCCCCATGCGCCAGGACAGGCGCAGCGGCCCGGTCACACTCACCTCGCGCGCAAGCACTGCGCCAAGCTGGCGCAGCAGCCAGGGCTGGACGTCGTTCAGGTTGGACAGCGCCACCAGGAGCGCCAGCAGCAGCGGCAATACGGCCAGGAGCATCCCGCCCCGGACCAGCCAGGGCCATGCCAGCGACCAGCGATTGCGCATCTCCGACTCCCTTCCCGTGCTCTTGTTCTTGTCGATCAAGCGCAAGAGTATCAGGCTTGCCGGAAATGCTGGCTATAGGAGGAAATGCCGCCCGCCTGTCAGCGGGACGGCAGCGGCGGATTCAGAAGGTTTCCCAGGCGTCATCCTGGCGAACCGGCGCCTTCAAGGCAGGGGCGGGGGTTTGGGACGGCTGCAGCCGGGGCGCCGCAGCGCTCTTGCGCTGGGCCACGAAGGACTGGGCCGCTGCGGTGGCGGCGGGCGCCACGATGGCGCTGCCCTCTGCCAGCTTGAAGATGCTGATGGCCTGGGACAGGCGCACGGCCTGTTCCTGCATGGCGTTGGCCGCAGCGGCGGCTTGCTCCACCAAGGCTGCATTCTGCTGGGTGGTCTCATCCATCTGGGTGATGGCGCGATTGATTTCCTCGATGCCGCTGCTCTGTTCGGCGCTGGCCGCCGAGATCTCGGCCACGATGTCGGTCACGCTGCGCACGCTGGAGACGACCTGCTCCATGGTGGCGCCGGCTTCGGCCACCAGCTTGCTGCCGCCATCGACCTTGCCGACCGAGTCGTCGATCAGGGACTTGATCTCCTTGGCGGCCGCCGCCGAGCGCTGCGCCAGGCTGCGCACTTCGGTGGCGACCACGGCAAAGCCGCGTCCCTGCTCACCCGCGCGGGCTGCTTCCACGGCGGCATTCAGGGCCAGGATATTGGTCTGGAAGGCGATGCCATCGATGACGCCGATGATATCCACGATCTTGCGTGAGGACTGGTTGATCTCTTCCATCGTATCGACCACGCGGCCCACGATCTCGCCGCCCTGCAGGGCGATCTGCGACGCCGAGGCCGCCATCTGGTTGGCCTGGCGGGCGTTGTCGGCATTCTGGCGGACGGTCGAGGTCATTTCTTCCATGGCCGAGGCGGTCTCTTCGAGGGAACCGGCCTGCTGCTCGGTGCGCGCCGACAGGTCCAGGTTGCCGCTGGCGATTTCGCCGGAGGCCGTGGTGATGGCCTCGGCGCCGCGTCTTACGCCACCGACGATGTCGAGCAGCTTGTCGTTCATCTTGCGCAGCGCCAGCATGAGCTGGCCGGTCTCGTCACGCGAATGTGCTTCGATGCGCGTGCTCAGGTCGCCGGCGGCGACACTCTCGGCCACCCGCACCGCTTCATTGAGCGGGTCGACGATGGAACGCGCCATCAGGTAGCCCATGATGATGGCCGCCAGCACGGCCGCTGCCGAGCAGGCCAGGGTGACCGTGATGGCCAGTGCGCCATCGGCGACCGCACCTGCGCCTTCATCGCGCAACTGCTGGTCCTGGGAATCGGCAAAGGCGCGTGCCAGGTCAAGATAGTTGTTCTGGGCCGTGGTGATCTTGCGCAGTACGTAATCGTGCGCCGCCTCGGCATTGCCGGCACGCACCAGCGCCAGCAGCTCGCCCTTGCTGGTATCGAAGGCCAGGCGTGCGTCTTCCAGCGCCTTGATCTTCTTCTTGCCTACTTCGGTGATCTGGCGTGCGGCGATCTTGTCGAGCGCGTCCTTGGTCTGCTTGACGGCGACATCCATCTGGGCGTAGCGCTTTTCGTTCTGCTCCGGGCGGTCAACGTCGATGACGATGCCGCGCAGGTACTTGATCTGTTCGTTTACGCCATCGCGCACGTCAAAGCCCCAGCGCACCTTCAGGTAACGGTCATTGACGATCTGGTCGATCGAGCGATTGATGTTGGTGATCTTGACATAGGCGGTCACGCTGACGACTGCCAGCAACGCCACGATCAGGGTGAAGACCGCCGCCAGGCGCACGGCCACCCTGAGATTCCTGAAATACGCAAACATGGTTCTTCCCTTTGCTGTTCATGTGTGAGCTGTCTCTCCATTCTCTCGAAGACCGGCTTTGTTCTTGTTGAACAGCGGTGGCGAAGCACCCTGATACTTTTATTTTTCGTTACGCACCATCATGCTTGAGCCATTGGTGTAAAGCAATGTCGAATGTGATATTTGCGTAGAAGTGTCGCGAAGTCGTCACACAACTAGTTGTCTTACTTAACTATTGAGCAAGTAATTAGAACACCACACCTGAACCGAGAATGATGTTGGCGTAAGGTGTGCACTCACCGGTGCGGATACAGGCACGCGCCCGTCGGGTTTGTTCCTTGAAGGCCTCGTGGGAGACGGAACGCTTCTGTGGCAAGCCCAG
>JAFAMT010000349.1 GCA_019233085.1 Herbaspirillum sp. | reverse complement strand
ACACCGGCGGCGGCCGGGCCGGCACCGGCCCGCACCACGCCGGCCAAGCGCATCGAAATCAACCTGGAACGCCTGGCCGGCATGGGCTTCCTCACGCCGGGCAGCCGGTCGCTGATCTCCGAGCAGTTCCGCATGATCAAGCGCTCGCTGCTGCGTCAGGCCTTCGCGCCGCGCGAGGCAGGCTCCAATCCGGGCAACCTGATCATGGTCACCAGCTCGCTGCCCAACGAGGGCAAGACCTTCTGCTCGATCAACCTGGCCCTGTCCATTGCCATGGAGCTGGACCACACCGTGCTGCTGGTCGATGCCGACGTGGCGCGTCCCTCGGTGCTGCGCACCTTCGACGTGGCCGAGGAAGGCGCGGGCATGATGAACCTGCTGCTCGACGACAAGGTCGACATGGCCGACGTAATGCTCAAGACCAACGTCGATACCCTGAGCGTGCTGCCGGTGGGTCCGCGTCACAGCCATTCCTCGGAATTGCTGGCCAGCCAGTCCATGCACCTGCTGCTGGAAGAAATCGCCAGCCGCTACCCCGACCGTATCGTCATCTTCGATTCGCCGCCGCTGCTGGTGACCAGCGAAGCCAACGTGCTGGCCACCAAGATGGGCCAAATCGCCATGGTGGTGGCCGCAGAAAGTACCTCGCAACAAGCCGTCAAGACCTCGCTCAACCAGCTCAAGGGCTGCCAGAACGTCAGCCTGATCTATAACAAGAGCATGGCCTTTGCCGGCTCGCAGGAGTATGGATACGGATATGGCTATGGCTACTGAGAACCTGCGCAACGCGACTGTCTCCCCTTCCCTGCCGCATCGCACGGTCGCCATGGCCGCCGCGTTGCTGGTGGCCTCGGGCGCCCAGGCGGCCGAATGGACCTTCACGCCCTCGGTCAATCTCACCCAGACCTACACCGACAACGTGAACCTGCAGCCGCAGGGCAAGAGCGACTTCGTCACCCAGGTCACGCCGACGCTGACGCTGGTCTCCAAGGGGCCGAACCTGACGCTCAATGCCAACTACGGCCTGCAGGAAACCTACTACGCCAACCACAACGCCGGTTCGTCGCTGACCAACCTGTTGAATGCCAACGCCAACGCCCGCTTCGTGGACAACCTGCTGTACCTCGATAGCGCGGCCTCGATCACCGAACAGAACATCTCGGCCTTCGGCGCCCAGCCCGTGGACAACACCAATGGCAGCGGCAACCGCACCTCCGTGCGCACCACCCGCATCAGCCCTTACCTGGCACGCACCTTCGGTTCGGATGCTACGGCCGAATTGCGCTATGCCCGCGACACCGTCTCGGCCAGCAACGGCGGCCTGTCCAACAGCAATACCGACACCGTCTCGTTCAAGGCCGACAGCGGTCCGGCCTACCACCTGATCGGCTGGGGCCTGAAGTACAGCGATGCCAACTCCCATTACACCGGCCAGAGCAATGTCGAGCTGCAGAATATCGTGGGGCGCCTGTCCTACCTGCTGGACGAGCACTTCCGCCTGGTTGGCACGGTCGGTTACGATCGCAACGATTATTCGCTCACGGCCAACTCCAGCTCCGGCTATTCCTGGACCGGTGGCTTCGAATGGAAACTCAACCAGCGCACCAGCCTGAACGCCGCCATCGGCCACAAATACTATGGCAGCACCTTCTCGCTGTCGGCGGCGACCCGCAGCCGGGTCGCCAACTGGCTGCTCAGCTATACCGAGGACGTGACCACCACGCCGGCGCAGTTCTCGCAGCCGACCACGGTCAATACCGCGACCTTCCTGGATCAGCTGCTGTCGTCCTCGATCACCGATGCCGCCGCCCGTGCAGCGGCGGTGCAACAGTTGATCCAGCAGGGCAACCTGCCCAGCACCCTGACCACGTCGGTCAACTCCTTTACCAACACGGTGTTCCTGCAGAAGCAGTTGCAGGGTTCGGTGCTGCTCAGCGGCGCGCGTACGACGCTGTTGATCTCGATCTTCGATACCGAGCGTGAACCGCTCTCCAACAACAGCCTGGGTACCCTGGTGGGCACGGGCAACGATCGCACCGAGCAGATCGGTGCCAGCGCCGTGCTCTCGCGCCGCCTCAGTGAGCGGGTGCGGGCCAACGCCTCGCTGGTGACCACGCGCGTGAAGTCGCTCACCAGCGGCCGGGTCGACAACACGCAGAGCCTGCGCCTGGGCGTGTCGCGCCAGCTGACCCCGGACGTGCTGGGCACCGTGGAAGTGCGCCGCAACCAGGGCCAGTCGACCCAATCCGACGTGTCCTACCGCGAAAACGCGGTGAGCGCCTATCTGAACATGAAGCTCTAGGAGCATCGAGCCCGCTATGTACGAATCATTCTACGGTCTGCGCGACAAGCCCTTCCGTCTGCGCCCCGACCCCAGCTTCTTCTTCGGCAGCAAGGGCCACAAGCGGGCCATGAGCTACCTGGAATACGGCCTGTCGCAAGGCGAAGGCTTCATCATCATCACCGGTGAAGTGGGTGCCGGCAAGACCACCCTGGTCAGGAAGCTGCTGGGCAAGATCAATCCCATGCAGATCATCTCGGCCCACATCGTCAACACCCACCTGGACCCGGACAATACCCTGCGCATGGTGGCCTCCGCATTCGGCCTGCCCACCGAGGAAGCCAGCAAGGCCACCCTGCTCACGCGCCTGGAACAGTTCTTCCTGCATTGCGAGCAAAAGGGCATCCGCGCGCTGCTGGTGGTGGACGAGGCTCAGAACCTGTCGCCGACCACGCTGGAAGAATTACGCATGCTGTCCAATTTCCAGAGCGGCGACCGCTCGCTGTTGCAGACCTTCCTGCTGGGCCAGCCCGAGTTCCGCATCACGCTGCATAGCGACGCCATGCTGCAATTGCGCCAGCGCGTCATCGCCACCTATCACCTGGGGCCGATGGACGAGGAAGAGACCATCACCTACATCCAGCATCGCCTGCGTACGGTGGGCTGGGAAAACGACCCCTCCTTCGATGCCGGAGCCTACTCGGCCATCCACAACTACACCGGCGGCATCCCGCGCAAGATCAATTCGCTGTGCGACCGTCTGCTGCTCATGGGCTACCTGGAAGAGCTGCGGGCCTTCAGTGCCGAGCATGTCGCCGCCGTCATCAGCGACATCCAGGAAGAGTTCGAGCAGCCCCTGCCCGACCAGGAACAACAGACCATGGCCGAACTGCGTTCGGTCGAACGCCAGTTCAACGACGATGCGCTGGAAGAGCTGCAGCAGCGCGTGGGCAAGCTGGAGAACGCGACCGCGTCCATCCTCAAGATCCTGCGCGACCTCACCTCGCATTCGTCCAAATACAATTCCCAGGAACCCAAGCCATGAGCACCACCGCGACCGCAGCACCGCACCGCATCCTTTGCATCGTCGGCGCCCGCCCCAATTTCATGAAGATCGCGCCGATCATGTCGGCCTTCGCCAGGATGGGCGAGAAGGTGCAAGCCACCCTGCTGCATACCGGCCAGCACTATGACGTGGCGATGAACCATCAGTATTTCGAGGCGCTGGGCATTCCCTCGCCGGACATCAACCTGGAGATCGGCTCCGGCAGCCATGCCGTGCAGACCGCCGCCGTGATGACCCATTTCGAGCCGGCGCTGGACGCCGCCCAGGCCTCGGCCGTGCTGGTGGTGGGTGATGTCAACTCGACCCTGGCCTGCGCGCTGGTGGCCACCAAGAAGGGTATCCCGGTGATCCACGTGGAAGCCGGCCTGCGCAGCTACGACCGCGCCATGCCCGAGGAAATCAACCGCATCCTGACCGACCAGATCTCGGACCTGCTCTACACCACCGAGGCCAGCGCCCTGGACAACCTGACGCGCGAAGGCATCGCCGCCGAGCGCGTGCGCTTCGTGGGCAACGTGATGATCGACACGCTGCGCAGCAACCTGCCGCGCGCCATCGGCCTGCCGCAGATCCTGGAGGCCCACGGCCGCAGCGACTTCCAGCATGCCCAGGGCTATGTCGTGCTGACCCTGCACCGCCCTTCCAACGTCGATGACCCGGAAGTATTGCGCCGCCTGCTGGAGACGGTACGCACCATCAGCGCCACGCTGCCGGTGGTATTCCCGCTGCATCCGCGCACGCGCGGCATGATCGAGAAGTTCGGCCTGGCCGGACTGATCGACATCCCGCAGGTGCTGCAACTGCCCCCCATGGGCTACCTGGAAATGCTGGGCCTGATGCAGGATGCCCGCCTGGTGCTGACCGACTCCGGTGGCATCCAGGAAGAAACCACTGCCCTGGGCGTGCCCTGCGTGACCCTGCGCAACAACACCGAGCGTCCCATCACGGTGGAACAAGGCACCAACACCATCGCCGGCAACGATCCGGAGAAGATCCTGGCGATCTTCCGCGACGTGATCGAGCACGGCGGCAAGGGTGGCCGCGTCCCCGAGTTCTGGGATGGCCACGCCGCCGACCGCATCGCCCAGGACCTGTGCGCCTGGCTGGACCAGCGCCGCGCCGCGGCTTGAGGAGATCTGGCATGGGCTCGCCTATCCGCAACGCCATGACGGTGGACGTAGAGGACTACTTCCAGGTATCGGCCTTTGCCAACACCATCTCGCGCGACAGCTGGGAAAACCAGCCTTGCCGGGTCGAGCGCAACATGGACAGGATCCTGGCCATCTTCGCCGACCACGGCATCCACGCCACCTTCTTCACCCTAGGCTGGATCGCCGAACGTTATCCGGCCGTGGTACGCCGCATCGTCGAGGAAGGCCATGAACTGGCCAGCCACGGCTACGGCCACCTGCGCGCCAGCGACCAGGATCGCGCCCAGTTCGCCGACGATATCGGCCGTGCCAAGGCCCTGCTGGAAGATATCGGCGGCCAGGAGGTCAAGGGCTACCGCGCTCCCAGCTTCTCCATCGGCAAGGACAACATGTGGGCGCTGGATGTGCTGCAGGAGGCCGGCTATCGCTACAGCTCCAGCATCTATCCGGTCAAGCACGACCACTACGGCGTCCCTGACGCACCGCGTTTCGCCTACTACCCCAACGGCCCGGATGGTCTGCTGGAAGTGCCGGTGAGCACGGTGCGCTTCGGTGAGAAGAATTATCCGGCCGGCGGTGGCGGCTTCTTCCGCTTCTTCCCGTATGCGCTGTCGCGCTGGCTGCTGCGCCGGGTCAACCAGCGCGATGGCGAAGCGGCCATCTTCTATTTCCATCCCTGGGAAATCGATCCCGGGCAACCACGCCAGAACGGCATCAGCGCCAAGACGCGCTTCCGCCATTACATCAACCTGCATCGCACGGAAGAGCGCATCAAGGAGCTGGCCTCCGACTTCCAGTGGGACCGCATGGACCGCATTTACCTGGGTGCCCAATGAACGCCACGACCTCGGTTTCCGAACACCAGGCCACCTCCGCTGCTGCCGCCGCGGGTGAGCT
This sequence comes from Herbaspirillum sp., assembly GCA_019233085.1. Taxonomy (GTDB): domain Bacteria; phylum Pseudomonadota; class Gammaproteobacteria; order Burkholderiales; family Burkholderiaceae_D; genus Herbaspirillum. The sequence continues at coordinate 3,774 of JAFAMT010000349.1, read as the reverse complement.
CACCGTACACCCGCTGCAAGCCGCCGATGTGCAGCGCTGGGACGAGTTCGTCCTGCAATGCCCGCAGGCCACCTTCTTCCATCGCGCCGGCTGGAAGGAAGTGATGGAGCGCTCCTTCGGCCATCGTACCTACTTCATGTATGCCCAGCGTGCCGGCCGCATCGTAGCCGTGCTGCCGCTGGCCCACGTCAGGAGCCGCCTGTTCGGCAGCTGGCTGGGTTCGCTACCCTTCTGCGTCTATGGCGGCGTGGCCGGAGAAGATGCCCAGGCGCGCGCCCTGCTGGACGGTGCCGCCATCGAACTGGCGCGCAAGCTCGATGCGGAGCATCTGGAATACCGCAACATCACCCCGCGGCACACCGACTGGCCGACCAAGGCGCTTTACGTGACCTTCCGCAAGGAGATCTCGGCCGACGACGAAGAGAACATGCAGGCCATCCCGCGCAAGCAGCGCGCCATGGTGCGCAAGGGCATCAAGTTCGAACTGCAAAGCGAGATCGACAGCAACACCGACCGTTTCTTCGCGGCCTACTCGGCCAGCGTGCATCGCCTGGGCACCCCGGTGTTCTCGCGCAAGTATTTCAAGATCCTGGCCGAGGTGTTCGGCAAGGATTGCGAAGTGCTCACCATCACCAAGGATGGCCAGACCATCAGCAGCGTGATGAGCTTCTACTTCCGCGACGAAGTGCTGCCCTACTACGGTGGCGGCAACGAGCGCGCGCGCGACCTGGCCGCCAATGACTTCATGTACTGGGAACTGATGCGGCGCTCGGCCGCACGCGGCATCCGCGTCTTCGACTTCGGCCGCAGCAAGCAGGGCACCGGCTCCTTCGACTTCAAGAAGAACTGGGGTTTCACGCCCGAGCCGCTGCACTACGAGTACCAGCTCCTGCGCGGACAGGACGTGCCGGACACCAACCCGCTCAACCCCAAGTACCAGCTGATGATCAAGACCTGGAAACGCCTGCCGCTGTGGGCCGCCAACATGATCGGCCCGCATATCGTCCGGCAGCTGGGGTGAGCTGTGGAACACCTGCTTTTCCTGGCGCACCGCATCCCGTATCCGCCCAACAAGGGCGACAAGATACGTTCCTTCCATCTGCTCAAGCACCTGGCCCAGCGCTATCACGTCCATCTCGGCAGCTTCATCGATGAGCCGGCCGACTGGCAGCACGTGGACACCGTCAAGGCCTATTGCCGGTCCAGCCACTTCGCCCGGCTGGACGGCTTGCAGGCGCGCCTGCGCAGCCTGCCGGCGCTGGCCAGCACACGCGCACTGAGCCTGGACTACTACCGCAACCATGGCTTGCGCCAGTGGGTAACGGCGCAGCTGGATGCGGCGCCGATCTCGCGCGTGCTGGTGTTTTCCTCGGTGATGGCGCAGTACGCGCAGGATCCGCGCCTCACGCGCAGCGTGGTCGACTTCGTCGACGTCGACTCCGACAAGTGGGCCCAATACGCCGCCAAGAAATCCTGGCCCATGAGCTGGCTGTATCGCCGCGAGGGCCGTTGCCTGCTGGAGTTCGAACGCCAGGTGGCCGCCGCGGCCGATGTCTCGCTGTTCGTCTCGCAGGCCGAAGCGGCCTTGTTCCGTCAGTTGGCCCCGGCCAGTGCGCACAAGACCGGCTTCCTCAACAATGGCGTCGATATCGACTACTTCTCGCCGGCGCACCGCCTGGACAATCCCTACGCGCCGGATGCTCAGGTGATGGTCTTCACCGGCGCCATGGATTACTGGCCCAACATCGATGCGGTGCAGTGGTTCGCCCGCGAGATCCTGCCCCAGGTGCGTGCGCGCCTGCCGCAGGCGCAGTTCTACATCGTGGGCTCGCGCCCCACACCCCAGGTGCAGGCACTGGCCGAGCTGCCGGGCGTGACCGTCACCGGCACCGTGCCCGACATCCGTCCCTACCTGGCCCACGCCCAGTGCGCCGTGGCGCCGCTGCGGGTGGCCCGTGGCATACAGAACAAGGTGCTCGAAGCCATGGCCATGCGCATGCCGGTGCTGGCCTCGCCGCAAGCCTTCGAGGGCATATCGGCCACACCGGGACGCGACCTGCTGGTGGCCGACGGTGCCGAAGCCCTGGCGCAGGCGGCCATCACCCTGTTGCAGGATGTGCAACCGGATGGCCCGCGCCAGCGCCTGGCCGCCAGCGCGCGCGCCCTGATCGAGCAGGACTACGGCTGGGAGCGGCAATTGTCGCTGCTCGACAGCCTGCTGGAAAGTGCCGACGCACTCCATTTCACCCCTGCCTGAGGCTGCCCATGCGCCCCGCCGACCTGCCCCTCGCCCAACGCCTGTCGCCCGCCACCCTCGTGTTGCTGGCCCTGGCGCTGGTGTTGCCCATGCTGGTCTATCGCGACACCCTGATGTCCATGGTGGAGATCTGGGACCGTTCCGAGACCTTTACCCACCAGTACCTGATCCTGCCCATCAGCCTTTGGCTGATCTGGCGCCAGCGCGATGAACTGCGCGGCCTGGCGCCCCAGCCCTTCCTGCCGGCGCTGGTGGTGCTGGCCCTGTGCAGCCTGGGCTGGCTGCTGGGCGAACTGGCCGATGTGCAGGTGGTCAAGCATTTCGCGCTGGTGACCATCATGATCAGCGCGGTGGTGACCGTGCTGGGCCTGCGCATATCGCGGGTGATCGCCTTCCCGCTGCTGTTCCTGATCTTCGCGGTGCCGGCGGGCGAAGTGCTGATCGAACCGTTGATCGAATTCACCGCCGACTTCACCATCACCGCCCTGCAATTGACCGGCATCCCGGTCTGGCGCGAAGGCAATACCTTTGTCATCCCCTCCGGCCGCTGGTCGGTCGTGGAAGCCTGCAGCGGGGTGCGCTACCTGATCGCCTCGCTCACGCTGGGCGTGCTGTATGCCCACCTGAGCTATCGCTCGCGCTGGCGCCAGGCCGGCTTCGTGCTGCTCTCCGGGGTGGTGCCGGTGATCGCCAATGGGTTGCGGGCCTACATGATCGTGATGATCGGCCACCTCAGCAGCATGCAGCTGGCCGTGGGCGTGGACCACCTGATCTATGGCTGGCTGTTCTTCGGCCTGGTGATGTTCCTGATGTTCTGGATCGGCGGCTTCTGGATCGACGCGAAGAAGAAGCGCACCGACAATCCGGGGGCCGCAGCTGGCGCACCCGCCGCATCCATCGCCGGCGGGCTCACCGCGGCGCCCCGCCTGGCTGGCGCCACACCGGCACGGCTGACGCTGGCGGCGTTGCTGACGGTAGCGGCCATCGGTGTAGGCCCCGCTTACGCGCTCTATATGCACCGCCTCGATGCCAGCGGTGCCCCGGTCGACCTCAGCACCCTGCGCAGCACCTGGAACGACAGCGCCGCCTTCAGCAACTGGGCACCGGACTTCCATCCGGGTGTGGCAGACCTCTCGCGTTTCTATGGTCGCGATGGCATGCAGGTGGGCCTGTACGTGCGCTACTACCGTGGCCAGCATCCGGGCGCCACCCTGGTGAGCTCGGTGAACCGCGTGCTGCCCGAGAAGAACAGCCCCTGGATCCGCACCGGCAACAGTGTGCGGACTGAAACAGTGGCCGGGCGAGCGCTGGGGCTGCGCGAGGAAATCATCAGCGGCTCCGCCGGGCGCATGATGATCTGGCGCTGGTACTGGATTGATCAGCGCTTCGTCGAAAACGACTACCTGGCCAAGCTGCTGCAGACCAAGAGCCAGCTGGAAATGCATGGGGACGACGGTGCCGCACTGTTCGTCTTCACCAACATCGATGAGCAACCGGAAAAGGCGCGCGTCGTACTG
>JAFAMT010000143.1 GCA_019233085.1 Herbaspirillum sp. | reverse complement strand
CCAGGCCAACACGACCCACACCAGCCTGGCGCGCTGACGCCGGCACCACCATGACCATGCATCCGGACCACAACCAAGACTGCGCCCTGATCGCCCTCGACTGGGGCACCTCCTCCCTGCGCTGCTACCGCTTCGATGCCGGCGGCCAGGTGCTGGAGCGACGCGCCCATCCCTGGGGCATCATGAACCTGCCCGCCGTGGCCCACGGCGACGACCCGCAGGCGCCTTACCGCGCCGCGCTGGAAGCGGCCTGCGGCGACTGGCTGCAAGCCGCGCCGAAAGCCCCGCTGATCGCCGCCGGCATGGTCGGCAGCAAGCAGGGCTGGCGCGAAGCCGCCTACCTGACCGTGCCGCTGGCGCCGGACCGCATCGGCCGCCAGCTCACCGAGGTCGATACCGGCCTGGGCCGCTCGCTGTGGATCGTGCCTGGCCTGCTGGAAAACGCGGCCCTGCCCAACGTGATGCGCGGCGAGGAGACCCAGGTGGTCGGCGCCCTGCAGACGCGACGCGACGAGGAACTGCTGATCGGTCTGCCCGGCACGCACTCCAAGTGGGTACGCGTGAGCGCCGGCCGCATCGAGCACTTCGACACCTTCATGACCGGGGAAGTCTATGGCGCGCTGTGCGCCCACACCATCCTCGGCCGCACCATGCAAAAGCCTGACAGCCCCGACGATGCCGCCTTCGTGCGCGGCGCGCGCGTGGCACAGGGCGCGCAGGGCCAGGCCGGGGTGCTCTCCAACATCTTCAGCAGCCGCACCCTGGGCCTGACCGGCGAACTGCCGGCGACAGCCCAACCGGATTACCTCTCGGGCCTCCTGATCGGCCACGAGATCGCTGCGCTCAAGAGCCTGCATCCGGCGCAGCAGCAAGCCATCATCCTCATCGGCGACCCCGGCCTGTGCCGTCGCTACCGCCTCGCGCTGGAGCTCTACGGCCTGGGCCCGGTCAGCGAAGCCACCGACGCCACCGAAACCGGCCTGTGGACGCTGGCGCGCCACGCCGGACTGGTCGCCTGAGCCCACCCCGACAACGTACTACGGAACAACACATGTCTACCCCAAGCCAACAACGATTCACCGACGCCCTGCAGCAGACCGGCATGATCGCCATCCTGCGCGGCGTGCGCAACGACGAGGTCCAGGCGATCGGCGCGGCGCTCTATGAAAGCGGTTTTCGCATCATCGAGGTGCCGCTCAATTCGCCCGAACCGCTGGCCAGCATCGCCATCCTGCGCAAGAGCCTGCCGGCCGACTGCATCGTCGGCGCCGGCACCGTGCTCAAGCCGGCCCAGGTGCAGCAGGTCAAGGACGCTGGCGGCGAACTGATCGTCATGCCCCACAGCGACGGCGCCGTCATCCGCGCGGCCCGCGATGCCGGCCTCTACAGCGCGCCAGGTGTGGCCACCGTCACCGAAGCCTTTGCCGCCCTGGACAATGGCGCCGATGTCCTCAAGATGTTCCCTGCCGAGCAGCTCGGTCCCCAGGTGGTCAAGGCCTGGCGCGCCGTGATTGCGCGCGATATCGCACTGCTGCCGGTGGGTGGCATCACCCCCGAGGGCATGGCGGTGTTCCGCGCGGCCGGAGCCTCCGGCTTCGGCCTGGGTTCGGCGCTGTACACGCCGGGCCTTACCGCCGACCAAGTACGCCAGCGCGCACAAGCCTTCGTGGCGGCCTGGAAAGCGCTGGGCTGACATTGCTCATCAGACATTCATCGTTTCAACAGATCGCCCTGCGATCATTCATCAGCTGAACAGATCAAACGCATAACCGGATAGAACAATGAAAATCACCAAGATCTCCACCTTCATCGTGCCGCCGCGCTGGTGCTTCCTCAAGATCGAGACCGACGAAGGCATCGTCGGCTGGGGCGAGCCCATCGTCGAAGGGCGCGCCCATAGCGTGGCCGCGACCGTGGACGAACTGGCCGACTACCTGGTCGGCAAGGACCCGCGCAACATCGAAGACCACTGGACGGTGCTCTACCGTGGCGGCTTCTATCGGGGCGGCGCCATCCACATGAGCGCGCTGGCCGGTATCGACCAGGCCCTGTGGGATATCAAGGGCAAGGCCCTGGGTGTGCCGGTGCACCAGCTGCTGGGTGGCGCGGTGCGCAACGCCATCCGCGTGTATTCCTGGATCGGCGGCGACCGCCCGGCCGATACCGCGGCTGCGGCAAAGAATGCCGTGGCGCGTGGCTTCACGGCGGTGAAGATGAACGGCACCGAAGAACTGCAATTCATCGACAGCCACGACAAGATCGAGCTGACCCTGGCCAACGTGCAGGCCGTGCGCGAAGCGGTCGGCCCCAACGTGGGCATCGGCGTGGACTTCCACGGCCGCGTGCACAAGCCCATGGCCAAGGTACTGATCAAGGAACTGGAGCCGTACAAGCTGATGTTCATCGAGGAGCCGGTGCTGTCGGAGAACTACGAGGCCTTGAAGGAAATCGCCCACCTCACCTCGACCCCGATCGCCCTGGGCGAGCGCCTGTACTCGCGCTGGGACTTCAAGCGCATCCTCTCCGAAGGCTATGTGGATATCATCCAGCCCGACGTCTCGCACGCCGGCGGCATCACCGAGACCCGCAAGATCGCCATGATGGCCGAGGCCTACGATGTGGCGCTGGCGCTGCACTGCCCGCTGGGCCCGATCGCGCTGGCCTCCTGCCTGCAGGTCGATGCCGGCAGCTACAACGCCTTCATCCAGGAGCAGAGCCTGGGCATCCACTACAACGAAAGCAATGACCTGCTGGACTACATCCGCGACAAGAACGTGTTCGCCTATGAAGACGGCTACGTCAAGATCCCGCAAGGCCCGGGCCTGGGCATCGAGATCAATGAAGAATACGTCCGTCAGCGTGCCGAAGTCGGCCACCGCTGGCGCAACCCGATCTGGCGCCACAAGGACGGCAGCTTTGCCGAGTGGTAATGCAATAAGCCAAACCCTCCTCCTCGGTAGTACTTAGGCCCGGTCCGGCGCAAGCTGGCCGGGCTTTTTTATGCCTGTGCGGCCGGGGATGCCGTGGCCATTGATCTACCAGAAAGATGGATGCGATCTGAATATTCCATTTAACTAATGAATCAAAAACTGGCAAAGTCTCACTCTTTGATTTTCAAGGCAGCAGATCCATGAGTACCGGCATGCAAGACGCCTCCTCCATCCCCCACCCTGCGCGCGTGCACCGTGCCACTCGCGCCACCATGGCGCAGTTCTTCGTCAATGGCGCCACCTTCGCCACCTGGGGAGTGCTGATTCCGTCGGTGAAGGAGCGTTTCGCGCTGTCCGATGCCGTGCTCTCGCTGGCCATGCTGGCCGTGGCCGCCGGCGCATTGTTGACCATGGGCCAGTCCGGCAAGTGGATCGCCCGCGTGGGAAGCGCTACCGCGCTGCGCCAGGTCGGCATCCTCTATGCGGCCACGCTGCTGCTGATCCCGCTGGCGCCGCAGTTCTGGATGCTGGTGGCGCTGCTGCTGGTGTTCGGCAGCGCCATGGCGGCCTTCGACGTGGCCATGTCGGTCCAGGCGGCGCTGGTGGAGGGGCAGCGCACGCGCCCCATCATGTCCACCCTGCATGCCATGTTCAGCATCGGCGGCATCGCCGGTTCGGCCCTGGGCGCCGTGCCGGGCCTGTCGCCGCTGGCCCATGCGGCACTGGTGGGGGCGGGTACGCTGGCCGTGGCCCTGTCCATCGGTCCCTTCGCCCTGCCCGACGACACCGGCGACGCCGCCGCAGCCGCCCACGGAGGCGACCGCAGCGCCCGGCGCATGGTGCTGGTGTTGGGTGGCATTGCCTTCCTGGCGCTGGTTTGCGAGGGCGGGATGTATGACTGGGCCGCGGTCTACATGCGCGACGTGGCGCAGTCGCCCGCTGCCTGGGTCAGCTACAGCTATGCCGCGTTCTCGACCGGCATGGCGCTGGGGCGCCTGAGCGGCGACCGCATCCGCGAGCGCATCGGCGGCCTGCGTACCCTGGCCTGGAGCGGTACGGCCGGCGCGGCGGGCATTGCCCTGGCGGCGGCCTGGCCGGATCCGCTGGTGACCATGGCCGGCCTGTTGCTGGGTGGGCTGGGGATTGCCAACCTGATGCCGATCTTCTTCCTGGCAGCCGCCCGGGTGCCGGGCATGGCCGCCGCCGAGAGCATCGCCGCGGTGGCACGCTTTGCCTATGTGGGGATGTTGCTGGGCCCGGTGGCCATCGGCGGCGTGGCCGAGCACCTGGGCCTGCAGATCAGCTTCGCGGGCGTGGCCCTGGTGATGCTGGGCGTGGCCGTGTTCGGCGGCAAAGCGGTTCGGCGCTTCATCTGAGCAGCGTCCCCGGCTTAAACGCCAGCGCGTGCCTCACGTCGGCTGCGGCGCGGCCATGATGGAGCGCAACTGCTGCTCGAAGAACTCGGGCGGCTGGCCGCCTTCGATCAGGTAGCGGTCATTGACGATCACCGCCGGCACACTGCGGATACCGCGTTGCGCCCATAACTGCTCTTCTTCCCGCACCTGGCTGGCAAAGCGGTCCGATTCCAGCACGGCACGGGCTTCCTGGCCATCCAGCCCTACCGATTGCGCCAGCGACACCAGCACCTCGGTGTCGCCGATATCCTGGCCATCGGTGAAATAGGCGCGCAGCAAGGCCTGCTTGAGCGCCAGCTGCGCGCCTTGCTCCACGGCCCAGGCAAGCAGTCGATGGGCGTCGAAGGTGTTGTAGACGCGGCTGTCATCGTCTCGGTTCATCACGAAACCCACGCTGGCGGCACGCTCGCGGATCTGCGCGCGGTTGGCGCGGGCCTGGTCGGCACTGATGCCGTACTTGGCGGTAATGATGTCCAGATGGCGCTGACCACCCGCCGGCATGTCCGGATTGAGTTCGAAGGGATGGAAGGTGATCTGTACGGGGGTCGCCTCACCGATGCGCTGCAGGGCTGCTTGCAAGCCGCCCAGGCCGACTGCGCACCATGGACAGACGACATCGGAGACGATGTCGATCTTCAGGGCGGGTGGCTGTGTCTGTTCCATAGGGTGTTGCTCCTTGTGCTGGGTAGGCTGGCGCACCGGACCGCGGTGCTACCGGACCGATTATAGGGCCGCGCAGCCGGGCTTGCCGGCGCGCCCCCATTGCTCACTGCTCACTGCTTACAGCTCACGACTCGCGCCCGGCCTCGCTGGCGCGATAGGCACGCACGGGCAGGCCGCCCACGCCCCAGTTATCCATCTCGACCTCTTCGATCACCACGAAGGTCGATCCCTGCGGCTTGCCCATGACCTCGTAGAGCAGGTCGCTGACGCCTTTGATCAGCGCCCGCTTCTGCTGCTCGGTGGTCGCGCTGGCGCCGGGGCTGGTCCCTTCGCGGGTGACCTTGATATTCACATAGGGCATGATGTCCTCCTGTTTCAGTGTCCGGCCACCTGGCCACCATCGACGTGCAGGATCTCGCCCGTCACGAATTGCGCATCCTCCAGGTACAGCACGGCCTGGGCAATGTCGGCCACCTCCCCCATGCGCTGCAGCGGATGCAAGCTGGCCAGCACCGGATGGTTATGCTCGGGATGCATGGGCGTCTTGATGATGCCCGGCGAGACTGCATTGACGCGGATATTGCGCGACGCATATTCGATGGCCAGGCTACGCGTGGCGGCGGCCAGCCCGCCCTTCGTCAGCGAGGCCAGTACCGAAGGCACCTTGGAGTTGGCGGCATCGACCAGGGTGGTGGTGATTTGCACGATATGGCCGCTGCCCTGCTGCAACATGGCCGGGATGGCCTGCTGGGTGATATGGAAAAAGCCGTCCAGGTTGGTGCGCAGCACGTCTTCGTACTGCTGCTGCGAATAGACCGTGAACTCGCTGGCGATGAAGATGCCGGCATTGTTGACCAGGGTATCGATCCGGCCGAAGCGTTGCAGGGCCAGCTCCACCACCTGCTTGCCGGTACGGGCGTCGCCGATGTCGCCTGCCACGGTGGCATAGTCGGGATGGTCCGATGGCTTGATCGAGCGGGAGGTCCCTACGACACGGTAGCCGCGTGCCAGGAAGGCCTGGACGATGCCCTCGCCCAGGCCCTGCGATGCGCCGGTTACGATGGCGACTTTGCGTTCTTGACTCATGATGCTTCCTTCTCTG
>JAFAMT010000136.1 GCA_019233085.1 Herbaspirillum sp. | reverse complement strand
CAGCACCAGTCACTGGCTCAAGTGATCGCCCTCACTCCATGCGAAAGGAACGGACATGCGCCCTAACGACCTTAGGACCAAATGGGAGAACGGCCTGCCCCTGGTCAATGCCTGGCTCTCCATTCCCAGCGCCTATGCCGCCGAGGTCGTGGCAGCTCAGGGCTTTGACTCGGTCACGGTCGATCTGCAACACGGCATGATGGACTTCGCGCAGGCGGTGGCCATGCTGCAGGCCATCAGCGCTACCGCTGCGGTGCCGCTGGTACGCAGTAGCAGCGCCGAGCCCAGCCACCTGATGCGCCTGCTGGACGCCGGTGCCTATGGCGTCATCTGCCCGCAGGTCGATACGCCGGAGATCGCGCGCCAGTTCGTGGCGGCGTGCCGTTACCCGCCCATGGGCAACCGCTCCTTCGGCCCGGCCCGGGGCCTGCTGTATGGCGGCCCCGATTATTTCGACCACGCCAATCACACCGTGCTGACGCTGGCCATGATCGAATCGGTGGAGGGCATGCGCAACATGGAAAGCATCATGGCCACCGATGGGCTCGATGGCATCTACGTCGGCCCCAATGACCTGGCGCTGTCGCTGGGCGAGCGACCGGGCGGCGTGTTCACGCCCCGGGTGGAGGACGCCATCGCTGCCATCCTGGAAGCGGCGCGCAAACGCAATCTGATGACCGGTATCTTCTGCGCCGATGGCGACAGCGCGCAGGCGCGGCTGCGGCAGGGCTTCTCGCTGGTCACCCCGGGCAATGATGTGGGTAGCCTGGGTAGCGAATTGCGGCGGCGTCTGGAACGCAGTCGCGGCGTCCAGCCAGCTGCGCGGAAGGGCGGGGAAACCGGTGCTTATTGAAACAGGCAGCGGTGGCGCAGCGGATGCCTTGCCGCTGGTGCTGCTGCCCGGCACGCTGTGCGACAGCCGCATCTGGCTGGCGCATACGACGGCGCTGTCCCGACGGCGCGAGGTCATCGTGCCGCAGATCGGGCTCGAAGCCAGCTTGAGCGGTGAAGCCAGCCGTTTGCTGGCGACCCTGCCCAGACGTTTCGCACTCGGAGGTTTTTCACTCGGTGCGATCCTGGCCTTCGAACTGGTGCGCCAGGCCAGGAAGCGGATAGCGGGTCTGTGCATCGTGTCTTCCACCGCGCGTGCCGATGCGCCGCGCAACCTCACGCTGCGGCGCCTGCAGCTGGAACGCTTCGAGGCCGGCGATGTGCGAGCACTGATGGAGCAGGAGATGTTGCCTGGCTATTTCCATCCCGGCGCCGACCTCGAAAGCCGGCAGCGCTGGAGCGAACTGGTGCTGAGCATGGCGCGGGAGACGCCGGCAGCGGTCTTCCGCAACCAGGTCCGCTATGCCATCAGTCGGCCCGATTCCATGTCCACCCTGGCCGCCATGCAGGTGCCGGTACAGGTGCAGTGCGGCCAGAACGATCTGCTCTGCCCGCCGCAGCGGCAGGCCGAGATGGTGTTCGTGCGCAGCGGATGTTCGTTGGTCAGGATGCCCGAGTGCGGCCACTTTCTGCCCATCGAAGCAGAGCGTTCAAGTATCATCTCGATGGAAAAATGGCTGGATTGCGTAGGCAACGGGATACCTGAACAGGCGGCATGAATAAGGAAACAAAGAAAATCGACAGCGCGGCCGACGGCGACAAGAAGCAAGACATCGCCCGCGCCGCGCCCACCTCCAAGGACGTGGCCAGGCTGGCGGGTGTGTCGCAGTCGGCGGTCTCGCGGGTCTTCACGCCGGGCGCCTCGGTGTCGGATGCCACGCGCGAGCGGGTCATGCTGGCGGCCAATGAACTGGGTTACAAGCCCAATGCGTTTGCGCGCGGATTGATCACCCGTCGCTCACGTCTGGTGGGTCTGGTGTTTCCCGGCCAGATGCCGCCCATCTACTCGCTGGCGCTGTCCCATTTCTGCCAGCGTCTGCATGAGGCGGGCTATCAGACGCTGATCATCACCGCAGAGAATGTCAGCAATGCCGATGAGGCAGTGCGCTCCTTCTTCGACTACCAGATCGAAGGTCTGGTGGTGGCATCGGCGACCTTGTCTTCGCAGTTGGCCAGGCAATGTGCGCAACAGGGTTTGCCGGTGATCCAGTTTGCCCGTCGCGAACGTGATGCCAGTATCAGCGCGGTGCTCAGCGATGATCGTCTGGGCGGGAAATTGGCCGCCAAGGCCCTGGTTGAGTCTGGTTGCCGCAGCTTGGCGTATGTCGCGGGTCATCAGGGCAGCTCGACCAATGAAGACCGCTACAAAGGCTATGTCGCCCAGTTGAAGAAAGCACTGTCTTCCGAGCCGCTTTATATCGAGGCCGATTTTTCTTATGAAGGAGGTGCCCGTGCAGCGCATCAGCTCATGCGCGAAGGGTATGCGGTGGACGGCGTGTTTTGCGCCAGCGACATGATTGCGCTGGGTTTCATGGATACGCTCCGGTCGGACTATGGTGTGCGTATCCCGGAGGACATCTCCGTCATCGGCTTCGATGATGCGCCCCAGGCCGGATGGAAATCTTATGAATTGACGACAGTGCGCCAGGATATTCCCCGACTGGTGGAGCAGACCTGCGACTTGTTGCTGGCGCAGATGGAGGCTCCCGGCACTGAAGCGACTACGCACAAGTCGTCGGTAGAACTGGTCGTGCGCAAGACTGTGCGCGGTAGCGCAACGGGGTAGGATCGTCCACGGAGGGACTCGGTCACGTCCCGCGACCCCGTCTGGCCTTGCAAGGCCAGACTTTCTCGTCCCTCCCGCAAAGCGCGCAGGCGCTTTGCTCGTGGCCCCCAAAACGCAAAAGGCTGGTCGATTTTCATCGACCAGCCTTTTATGTCTTGGTGCCCACGGAGGGACTCGAACCCCCACACCTCGCGGCACATGGACCTGAACCATGCGCGTCTACCAATTCCGCCACGTGGGCCTTCTGGCATCAGCGGTAAGCTGCTGTGCTTGAAAGAGGCTGCATTCTAATGGCATTTCCATTCGGCGTCACTAGCTAATTCCAATTTTTTCGGACTATTTTTTTTCCTGCCACGTTCGCGGCACCTCCCTCTGCCGGTGTTGACGTAGCCGGTATTCGCGTCTTGCCTGTGCCCCCTACCGAGCCGGATGCCGTCTCGACAATCCCTATCCAAATTTTCGGGAATGGAATTTGCGCAAACTCAACATATCGTCAAATAGTTTACATTCAGAAATTCTTTGGCTATATTGCATACGTATGCAAGACAGCGTCTGCATATCACCACTACAACCATAAAACTAACTGGAGACCACCTTGAAGATCCATGCTGCCTTTGGCATGGCTGCGCTCGCGCTCGGCCATTTCGTTCAGCCCGTCCACGCCCAGGACAACGCCAGTATCGTCATCTATGGCCTTGTTGACTCGGGTCTGAGTTACTACAGCAACAGCGCAGCCGTCGCCGGTGGCCAGCTTGCCTCTTCCGGCTCCGCCTTGCGTCTTGATAACGGTATCGCGGCAGGTAATCGTCTCGGTTTTTCCGGTAGCGAAGATCTGGGCGGCGGCATGTCCGCCGTCTTCAGGCTGGAAAACGGTTTCGATGCCGCCAAGGGCAGCATGGGGCAGGGTGGTCTGATCTTCGGACGCCAGTCCTACGTGGGACTGAACACGGCAGCCGGACTGTGGACCGTGGGACGGCAGTACGATTTCATGTTCGATTACCTCAACCTCATGGGCTATACCAACGCCGGTCACAACAACATCGGCGCCAGCGGCCAGGGCCTGGATGGCATGAGTGCCATCGCTGCAACCGCCCAGCTGGGCAATCACACCTACGGTGCTCGGGTCAACAATGCGCTCAAGTTCTCCAGCAACAGCTTTTCGGGTTTCCGCTTCGGGGCCTTGCTGGGGCTGGGTGAGCAGGCCGGTTCGCAGTCGCGGGGCAGCACCGCGCAGGCGGGCGTGAACTACGCACAGGGCAACTTCCTCATCGGTGCGGTGGCGGGTGTCTCCAGCGTGCTGGGCAGCGACAACCAGTACGCCACCAAGCGGGTCGCCGGCGCAGGCGCCAAGCTGACGCTGGACAAGCTGGCCCTCTACGGTTCCTACACCCAGGTGCGCTTCGATGGCCTGGTCAGTTATGCGCCACGCGGGGTCAACTGGACGGGGGCGCGTGTCGATACGCTCGATGTCGGCGCCGATTACCAGTTCACGCCGGTGGTCAATGGCGGTCTGTCCTGGCAGCACCAGATCCGCAATGGCGAACTGAGCTACGCGGATCAGGTCACTGCTTCACTTTCCTATTCGCTCTCCAAGCGCACTTCGCTCTACTCCACCGTGGCTTACCAGCGTGACCGCGCCTTCGGTGCGCTCAACGTGTTCGGTGCCGGCGCGCCGTCCGAGAACGGTGTGCAGATGGTGTCTCGCGTGGCCATGCGCACCGCCTTCTGAATTGCCCGGGCGAGGAGTCGAACATGAAACAAGATCGTCGAGCTTTCCTGCTCTCTTCCGCAGCCATGCTGGGAGCGGGCGCAAGCATCAGCCTGTCGCCGCCGGCGCAGGCGCAACCGCAAGCGAACGGGGTGACGCCGGGCAAGCCCTTCAAGGGTGTCGAACTGAATGTGCTGACCGTGGTGGCGCCGCAATTCCGTGCCCATGAGGCGCGCCTGGCGGCCTTCGAGGAATTGACCGGCATCCGCGTCAAATACCAGTACGTGCCCTTCACCAGCATCCGCGACAAGCTCACCGCCGAGATGGTGGCCGAGAACGGCGACTACGACGTGGTCTCCGTCATGGATGTCTGGGCGCCCTCGCTGAAGAACCTGCTGCATCCGCTCAACGACGGCATTCGCGACAAGGGCGTCGACATGACGCGCTATCCCGATGCCTACCTGCGCGCCAGTCGCAATGAGTCGGGCTATATCGGCTTGCCCATTCGCGGTCACGTGCAATTGCTGTTCTATCGCAAGGATGTGCTGGCCGACCTGAAGCTGGCCGTGCCGCGGACCTGGGATGAGGTGGTGCAGGTGTCGCAGTCGATCCAGGCCGGTGCCGGCATGCCTGGCATTGCCATGTACTACGGCAAGAACGCGGGACAGAACCTGATGGTCTGGTTCGATTTCCTGTGGGGGCGCGGTGCTGAACTTCTGGATGCGCGCAACCAGCCCGCCTTCAACTCGCCGGCCGGGATCGCCGCCACCCAGGATTACCTGGACCTGATGTTGAAGCACAAGGTCACCCCGGCCGGTTCGGTCAGCTTCAACGAGACCGATGCCGTCAATTCCATGGCCCAGGGCAAGTGCGCCATGCTGCCGACGTGGTGGTGGCGTTACCAGGGGCTGACGGATGCCAGGTCCTCCACGCTGTCGCCGGAGAAGGTGGGGTTTGCGCCCATGCCAGGCTACCCCGGCGCGACCACGCCGTCCCACACCAACCTGTGGCTCTACGGCATCGACCGCCATTCGAAGAAGAAGGCGGCAGCCATGGAATTCCTGGCCTGGCTGACCCAGCCTGCCATCGAGAAATCCCTGCTGCTGGACCCGGCGCAGCACGAGATCGTCAGCGTGCAGAGCGCCAACCTGGCCGACCCCGCCGTCAACGCACTCTCGCAGGGCATGCACAGGATGGCCGGCGAGGTCTTGAGGAACGCCCGCGTGCTGCCGCTGATCCCGCAGTGGCCGGTGATCTCCGACATCCTCGATACGGCGATCTCGAAGATGGCGCTGGGCACCGTCCCGGTCAAGGAAGGACTTGACGACGCTGCCCGAAAGGTCCGCAAGCTGGTCTGACCCGGCCTGCCTGTCCTCCGCCTGGAGGGCAGGCAGCCCTGCCGTGGCGGCCATGCCGGCCGTCCCAACCTGATTCCAACCCCGTTCCATGAAAAACAATCGTCTGGCGTACTTGCTGATGCTGCCTGCGCTGCTGGTCATCGCCGTCACTACCGTATTTCCCTTGCTGTATTCGCTGGCGCTGTCGTTTCGCACCTGGAAGCTGTCCTATTCCTCCTCCCCCGGTCCCTTCGTCGGGCTGGACAACTATGTCGAACTGCTGGCCGGCGATTCCGAATTCGTGGGCGCCATCGGGACCACGTTGGTATTCGTGGTGATCGATGTACTGGCTACTTGCGTGACCGCGCTCGGCTGTGCCTTGCTGCTGCGCCGCGCGGGCAAGGTGACCTCGGTAGCGCGCGCGCTGCTGATGCTGCCTTTCGTCATGAGTCCCGCACTGATCGGCATCTCGCTGCGTTTCTTCCTCAATCCGGAATATGGCGTCATTGCCGCCTCGCTGGGCAAGCTGTGTCCCGCGCTGGACAGCCTGATCTGGCTGGCCGAGCCGACCTGGGCCATGGTCGCGCTGGTGGCCAGTGATGTCTGGCACTGGGCGCCCTACATGGCGTTGATCCTGCTCGGCGGCCTGGCTTCGGTGCCGCGTGAGACCGAAGAAGCGGCCGCCGTCGATGGCGCCTCGCCCTTGCGCATCTTCATCAATATCACGCTGCCGCAACTCAAGCCGGTGGTGGCCGTGGTGATCCTGCTGAAGACCGTGTTCGCGCTCAAGGCCTTCGATGCCGTCTTCGCCCTCACCGATGGCGGGCCGGGCAATGCCACCACCACGCTGGCCTACCTGGTCTACCAGATCGGCTTCAAGTACTACGACATGGGCTATGCGGCGGCAGCCGGCTATGTCCTCACGGCGGTGATGCTGGTGCTGGCCGGCTTCTACATGCGCCTCGCTTTCAAGAAAGGAATCTGAATGAGCAAGCCCTGCAACCCCGGCGTCATGAAATCGCGGCTTGCGCGCATCGGTGCGTTGATCGGCGTCTACGCCATCATCGGCTGCATCCTGCTGCCCATCCTCTGGATCGTGCTGACGTCCTTGAAGACGCCGCGCGATGTCTACACCCTGCAACTCTGGTTCAGCCCCACCTGGGACAATTTCCGGACCGTCTTCGCCGCCCCCTGGCACCTCGGCGACAAGCTCGCCAACAGCCTATTGGTGGCGCTGGGGACAGTGCTGGTGGCGATCCCGCTGGCGGTGGCGGCGGCCTATGCGTTCTCGCGCTTTCGCTTCCCCGGGCGGCAGGCGCTGTTCGTGGGCATCGTGGCCTCGCAGTTCATTCCGGCAGCCATCGTGGTACTGCCGTACTTCCTGATGTTCAAGCAGCTGGGGCTGCTCGACACCCGCAGCGCGCTGGTGATCGTCAACCTCTCCATCGTGTTGCCGTACTCGATCTGGATGATCAAGGGCTTCATCGATGCCGTGCCGGTGGACATCGAAGAGTCCGCCATGATCGACGGTGCTTCGCTGGGTCGCATCATCGCCACCATCGTGGTTCCCACGGCGCTGCCGGGCATCATCACCTCGGCCGTCTTCAGCTTCACGCTGACCTGGAACGAGTTCATCTTCGCCCTCATCACCTCCAAGCAGAACGCGGTCACGCTGCCCATCGCCCTGGTGGCG
>JAFAMT010000358.1 GCA_019233085.1 Herbaspirillum sp. | reverse complement strand
CGACAGCACCACGATCAGCGCGGCCACGCCCAGCGCGATGCCGGCCATGGAAATGAGGGAAATGAAGGAAATGAAGCTATTGCGGCCGCTGCGCTTGCCGGCCCGCGTATAGCGGATACCGACCAGCCATTCGAACGGCAGGTTTTTTATCAGACTCAAAAAATGCTCCGAGAGTGGGCCAGGAGAAGCACGGTCGACCGTATCAGGCAGACAAGATCATGACCGTACGCCAACACGGGCGAAGCGCGAAGTTTGCCACAGAATGTGCAGGCGGCCCATCCCCGGCCGCCACCCTCTACACGATCTGCCAGCTGCGCGCACCCCGACGTGCAGCCAATAGATTCGCTTGCCCGGCAGAGGTTCTGCACGGATACCAAGGCTTACATTCACGTACATTGAAAGCTGTTTCATCCCTGAAGTTGCGCGCATGACTGGTTATATATACAGTACGGCTTTCCCTGCCCCCGCCATCTGAACCATCTGAAGCTTCCTGCCATGCCGCCCGAACTCGCCCAGGACGATCCCCACACCAGCAGCGCCCCGACGCCAGAGGCAGCCGAAGCGCCGGAGAAGGATCCCTTCGCCCGCCTCAATGCCGAGCAGCGCGCCGCCGTCGAGCATGGCAGCGGACTGGCACCGGCACGGCAGGCGCCGCTCTTGATCGTGGCCGGGGCCGGCTCGGGCAAGACCAATACGCTGGCGCACCGGGTGGCGCGGCTGGTGCTGGAGGGAGCCGATCCGCAGCGCATCCTGCTGCTGACCTTTTCGCGCCGCGCCGCCGCCGACATGGGCCGGCGCGTGGGCCAGGTGATCCGCCAGGTACTGGGGCTGGCCGCCACCGATACGCCGCCGCAACTGCCGTGGTCGGGCACCTTCCATGCCATCGGGGCGCGCCTCTTGCGCGAATATGCGGCCTATATCGGACTGGAAGAGGACTTCACCATCCAGGACCGCGGCGACTCCGAAGACCTGATGGGCCTGCTGCGCCATGAAATGGGCCTGTCGGCCACCGACAAGCGCTTTCCGCTCAAGGCGACCTGCCTGGCCATCTACTCGCGCGCCGTCAATACCCGCCAGGACCTGGGCCAGGTACTGCAGGGGCAGTTTCCCTGGTGCCGTGAGTGGGAAAGGCCGCTGGGCGAACTCTTCACCCGCTACGTCGAAGCCAAGGAGGCCCAGCACGTACTGGATTACGATGACCTGCTGCTGTTCTGGGCCGACATGATGGCCGATGCCCAGATCGCGCAACTGGTCGGCGCGCGTTTCGACCATGTGCTGGTGGACGAATACCAGGACACCAACCGCCTGCAGGCCGAGATCCTGCAGCGGATGAAACCCGATGGCGCCGGCGTCACCGCCGTGGGCGACGATGCGCAGTCGATCTATTCCTTCCGTGGCGCCACGGTGCGCAACATCCTCGATTTCCCTTCGCTGTTCTCGCAGCCGGCGCGGCTGTTGACGCTGGAACAGAACTATCGCTCCACGCAACCCATCCTGCAGGCCTCCAACGCGGTCATCGCCGACGCACCCGAGCGCCACTTCAAGAACCTCTGGAGCGACCGTCCCTCCTCGCAACGGCCGCAACTGGTGGTCATCCCCGACGAAGCCGAGCAGGCGCGCTGGGTCGCCAACCGCATCCTGGCCCATCGTGAGCAAGGCCTGACGCTGAAGTCGCAGGCGGTGCTCTTTCGCACCGCCACCCATAGTGCGGCACTGGAGCTGGAACTGGTCCGCCGCAACATCCCCTTCGTCAAGTTCGGCGGGCTCAAATTCCTGGAAAGCACCCACATCAAGGACCTGCTCTCGCTGCTGCGCCTGGCGCACAATCCCAGCGGGCGCATGGCCGGCTTCCGGGCGCTGCAGCTGATTCCTGGCGTGGGCCCGGCCACGGCCCGCAAGGTGCTGGACCTGATGGCCAGCGCCAGCGATCCGGCCGATGCCCTGCTCCATTTCGGCGCACCGGCCAATATCGCCCTGCAGTGGCAAGCCTTTGCCGACACCTATGCCCTGATGCGCCGCGCCAGCGCCGCCTGGCCGACCGACATCAACGCCGCGCGCGACTGGTACCTGCCGCAGCTGGAGCAGCGCTATGAAGACGCCGACGCCCGTGCCGCCGACATTGAGCAACTGGCCGCGCTGGCCAGGGGCTATGCCTCGCGCGAGAAATTCCTCACCGAGCTGACGCTGGACCCGCCCGAGTCCAGCAGCGACTTTTCGGCCCCGCCCTATCGCGACGAGGACTACCTGACGCTCTCCACCATCCATTCGGCCAAGGGCCAGGAGTGGCGCTCGGTGCATGTCCTGAACGTGGTCGACGGCTGCCTGCCCTCAGACCTGGCCACCGGCAGCGAGGCCGAGATCGCCGAAGAGCGCCGCCTGCTCTACGTGGCCATGACGCGGGCCCGCGAGCATCTGCACCTGATCGTGCCGCAGCGTTTCTACATCACCCAGCAGACACCCCAGGGCGACCGCCACGTCAACGGCATCCGCAGCCGCTTCATCACGCCCCGCATGCTGCCGTATTTCGAGGACAGCCTGTGGCTCTCGGCCGAGACCAATGGCGCCCGCACCCCCATGCCTGACAGCGTCAGGATGCTGGTCAGGCAACGGGCCAAGAGCGCCTGGAATAAGCCATAAGTGAAGTTCCGGGCGGGTCGGCCGGGCCAAGCGGCCCGCCAGCCGCTAAAATAACGCCCCATGAATCAACTCGACATCCTCATTCCCTTCGCGCTGCCGCCGGCCGAACTGGCGCGCGACCTGCTGCGCCAGTGCCAGGCGCCCGCGCTGGCCATGCTGCTGGGACGTGGCAAGGCCGCCGCCCCGCGCCAGTCCCATGACCCCTTCTCGCGCGCCCTGCCGCATGAGCACTGGCTGGCGCAACGCTTCGGCTTGCCCGCCCCCGCCCAGGACAGCAGCCCCGCCGCTGCCGCCGCGCTGATGCGGCAGCTGGGGCATGCGCCGCAGGCGGGGCACTGGTTCGTGCTGCATCCGGCCCATATCCACGTCGCCCGCGACCACCTGGTGCTCACCGACATCGGCCAGCTGCAACTGGAGGAGGAAGAATCCCGGCGCCTCTTCGCGGCTGCCCTGCCGCTGTTTACCGAGATCGGCCATGAGCTGGTCTATGGCGACGCCCGTACCTGGTTCATCCGCGCCGATGCCTGGGCCGGCCTGCGCACCTCCACGCCCTCGGCCGCCAGCGGCCGCAACGTCGACATCTGGATGCCGGAAGGCCCGGGGGAGCTGGCCTGGCGCAAGCTGCAAAACGAAGTACAGATGCAGTGGTTTGCCGAGTCCCTCAACGAACAACGTGAGATGCGCGGCCAGAAGGCGATCAATTCGATCTGGATCTGGGGCGGCGCGGCTACCGGTGCCGTGGCGCAACCGGCCTATGCCGACAGCTTCGGCCTGCGCGGCTGGATGCGTGCCTTCGGTGCGGAGACCGGCGATACCGGTGCGGCACAGGTCGTGCAAGGCAGCGGCCAGCGCCTGCTGGTGCTCGATGCGCTGGCCGAGGCGGCCCTGGCCGAGGAATGGGGCCTGTGGCTGCAACACCTGCAACACCTGGACCGCGACTGGCTGGCGCCGCTGCTGGTGTCGCTGCGCGCCGGCCCGCTGGATGCGATCGAACTGATCCTGACCGGCCCGGATCGCCTCTCGCGCACCGCGGTCACCCGTGGCTCCCTGCGCCGCTTCTGGCGGCCCGCTTCACTGGCGGGGCTGGCAGCATGATCCGCGTCACCACCCGCTCCTACTCGCCGCAACAGGCCGACCAGCTCATCGCCGAGGGCGTGCATCCGGTACTGGCACGCGTCTATGCGGCGCGCGGCCTGTCCAGCGTGCGCGAACTGGCCAGCGAACTCAATGCCCTCTTCGCCCCCTCCGGCCTGCTGCATATCGAGGCCGCTGCCGTCTACCTGGCCGACGCCATCGCCGCCGGCAAGAAGCTGGTCATCGTTGCCGACTATGACTGCGACGGCGCCACTGCCTGCGCCGTGGGCCTGCGCGGGCTACGCCTGCTGGGCGCGCAGGTCGACTACATCGTGCCCAACCGCTTCGAATACGGCTATGGCTTGACGCCCGAGATCGTCGAACTGACCGTGCGGGAGAAGAATCCCGACATCATCGTCACCGTCGACAATGGCATCGCCAGCATCGACGGCGTGGCCGAGGCCAAGCGGCGCGGCATCGACGTGGTCGTGACCGACCACCACCTGCCCGGCGACTCGCTGCCCGAGGCCCGCGTGATCGTCAACCCGAACCAGCCACAGTGCGGCTTCCCCAGCAAGAACCTGGCCGGCGTGGGGGTGATGTTCTATGTGCTGCTGGCGGTGCGCGCCGAGATGCGCAAGCGCGGCCTCTTCGATGCCCAGACCCAGCCGCGCCTGGATGCGCTGCTGGACCTGGTGGCGCTGGGCACCGTGGCCGACGTGGTCAAGCTGGACGCCAACAACCGCATCCTGGTGGCACAGGGCTTGAAGCGCATGCGCAGCGGCAAGATGCATCCCGGCATCGCCGCGCTGTTCCGTGCCGCCGGCCGCGAGGCGCGCCGCGCCACGCCTTTCGACCTCGGCTTTGCCGTCGGCCCGCGCCTGAACGCGGCCGGCCGCCTGGCCGACATGGCCCTGGGCATCGAATGCCTGACCACCGACGATGAAGGCCGCGCCTGGGCCATCGCCCAGCAGCTCGATGCCATCAACCGCGAGCGCCGCGACATCGAGGCCGGCATGCAAGACACCGCCATGCTGCTGCTGGATGACTTCAATCCCGCCGACCGCCGCACCATCGCCGTCTTCGACCCTTCCTGGCACCAGGGCGTGATCGGTATCGTGGCCTCGCGCCTGAAGGACAAGTTCTATCGCCCCACCATCACCTTCGCCCCGGGCGACGAGGGTTTCCTCAAGGGTTCGGGTCGTTCGATTGCTGGCTTCCACCTCCGGGATGCGCTGGACCTGGTCTCCAAGCACGCCCCCTCGGTGATGACCAAGTTCGGCGGCCACGCCATGGCGGCCGGCCTGACCATCCATGCCGAGGCTTTCGATGCCTTCTCCGAAGCCTTCGAGGCAGTCGGTCGCGACTGGCTGACCCAGAACCAGCTGGAACGCGTCATCGAGACCGATGGCGTGCTCGAAGACGATTATTACTCGGTCCCCTTCATCACCCTGATGGACCAGCAGGTCTGGGGCCAGGGCTTTGCGCCACCGGTGTTCTGCGACCATTTCCGCGTGCTCAGCCAGCGCATCCTCAAGGAGAAGCACCTCAAGCTCCAGCTGGAAAAGAACGGCCGCAAGTTCGACGCCATCTGGTTCGGCCACACCGACTCGCTGCCGGACCATGCCCGCGTCGCCTTCCGGCTGGATGCCAACGAATACAACGGCAAGACCACCGTGCAGTTGATGGTCGAGCACGCCGAGGGCGCCTGAGGCCGCCCTGACAGCGGGCTGACGCCCCATGACAAGGGGGCCACGGGCACGCGAAAAACCCGACAAATCGCCGCCACAGTGGCACAATGCCGGCTTGGAGTGAATCCAGCCGGCAATTGTGTCGGCCCCGGGAGCGCTCCCGCACCCATCAATAACAACAAGATCAAGTCGTCGATGAAGATCAAGCGCATCAATTGCAGCCTGGTGACTCGGCTCGTCCTGTTCGGCCTGGTGCTGATCGTGGTGAGCGCGGTGCTGCGCTACTACATCCTGATCGACTTCCTGCAACGGGACCAGGCGCAAGTAGCCGCCGACCAGCAAAACACCATCGCCAGCTATCTCGCCCAGGACATCGGTTACCGGGTGCAGGAACGCGCGCGTTTCCTGGAGCGCCTGTCGGCCCACCTGCCGCCTGCGCTGCTCAAGGACCGCGCCGCACTGAGCGATTGGCTGCGCGATCACCAGCAGTTGCAGCCGCTGTTTTCCCAGGGCCTGTTCATCACCGATGGCGCCGGCAACATCCTGGTGGACTACCCGCGCATGGCCGGCCGGCGCAACCTGACGCTGGCCGACTATCCCGATTTCACGCGCGTGCTGCAGGGTGCCACACTGGTCTGCCCGCCCATGCACAGCCCGGTCACCGGCAAACCCGTGCTGGCCATGCTCACGCCCTTGCGCGACGGCAATGGCCGCATCGTCGGCATCCTCGGCGGCAGCATCGAACTGACCGCGCCGGGCTTCCTGGATCACCTGCAACAGGCCAGGCTGGGTCCTTCCGGCAGCTTCCTGCTGATTTCCCCCGCGCAGCGCCTCATCATTGCCTCCAGCGACGAAGTGCTGGTCTATACGCAATTGCCGCCGGTGGGCAAGGATGCATTGATGGACCAGGCCATGGACGGCCTGCGCGGCAGCGGCACCGGCGTGGCCGCCAATGGCGTGACCGAGATCAAGGCCTTTGCCTCGGTGCCCGACACCAGCTGGCTGGTGGCCGTGACATTGCCCCTGGCCTCGGCCCTGCCCACCGTCGAGCGCACGCGCGCACTGATCGCGCGCGGCGCCCTCATCCAGGGCGGCATGATCGTGGTGCTCGTGGTGCTGGCCTACCTCTGGTTCTTCCGGCCGCTACGTCGCGCCGCCGCGCTGGCCGAGCGCATGACCCGGGTCGACCTGCCGCTGTCGCCGCTGCCGGTGGAGCGACGCGATGAAGTGGGCCACCTGACCATGGCCTTCAATGGCTTGCTGGCCCGCCTCAAGCTGCACCAGGCCGAACTGCAGCACCAGGCCCACCACGATGTGCTCACCGGCCTGCCTAACCGCATGATGCTGGCTGAACGCATGCAAGCCGCGCTCACCCATGCCTGCCGCGAACGCAACGGTGTGGCCCTGCTGTTCCTGGACCTGGACGGCTTCAAGCCCATCAACGACACCCTGGGCCACAAGGCGGGCGACCAGGTCCTGCAGGAAGTGACCCGGCGCCTGCGCCAGGTGGCGCGTCACGGCGATACGCTGGCGCGGGTGGGCGGCGACGAGTTCGTGCTGTTGGTGACCGACCTGGCGCAGCCCTTCGAACATGGTGCCCAGGTACTGGCGGAGAAATGCATCCACGCCGTCTCCGAACCGCTGTGCCTGCCGCAGGGCGACTTCACGCTGGGCGTCTCGGTGGGCATTGCGGTGTGCGATGGCAGCTGCGACGCCGACAGCCTGCTGCAGGCCGCCGACAAGGCCATGTATGCGGCCAAGAACAATGGCCGCGGCTGCTACGTGATCGCCCCCGCGCGCCCGGGCTGCACCGTCAACCCGCTCAGCGTACCGGAAGGAACTGCAGGAACGACCCGCCCAGCAGGTTCTGCACATAGCTGATGCCGGCGCGGCGGTAACGCTCGGTCGAGAATTCGGCCATCAGGTCCAGGCGACCGACGATCTTGCCGAACTCCCGCTCGAAGCTGAG
>JAFAMT010000328.1 GCA_019233085.1 Herbaspirillum sp. | reverse complement strand
TCACCTTCATGAACAAGCTGGACCGCGAAACCCGCGACCCGCTCGAACTGCTGGACGAACTGGAGTCGGTGCTGAAGATCCAGTGCGCCCCGGTGACCTGGCCGATCGGCATGGGCAAGAACTTCCGTGGTGTGTATCACCTGCTGCGCGATGAGATCATGCTCTTCAAGGCGGGCGAGGAGCGCGCCAACGGCAATGTGGAAATCATCAAGGGCATCGACAATCCCAAGCTGGCCGAAATGTTCCCGCTGGAGATCGAGCAATTGAAGATGGAAGTGGAACTGGTGCATGGCGCCTCCCATCCCTTCAACCTGGAGGACTTCCTGGCCGGCGTGCAGACCCCGGTGTTCTTCGGTTCGGCCATCAACAACTTCGGCGTGCGCGAGATCCTCGACGCGCTGCTGGACTGGGCGCCCGGCCCGGGTGGCCGCGATGCCACCGTGCGTGAGGTCAAGCCGACCGAGGAGCCCTTCTCCGGCTTCGTCTTCAAGATCCAGGCCAACATGGACCCGGCGCACCGCGACCGCATCGCCTTCCTGCGCGTGTGCTCGGGCCGCTTCGAGCGCGGCATGAAGTTGAAGCACCTGCGCCTGAACCGCGACATCAAGGTGTCCTCGGTGGTGACCTTCATGGCCTCCAGCCGCGAGCAGGTCGAAGAAGCCTATGCCGGCGACATCATCGGCCTGCCCAACCACGGCAACATGCAGATCGGCGACAGCTTCTCCGAAGGCGAGATGCTGCAGTTCACCGGCATCCCCTACTTCGCGCCGGACTTCTTCCGGGTGGCGCGCATCCGCAATCCGCTCAAGATCAAGCAATTGCACAAGGGCCTGCAGCAGCTGGGCGAAGAAGGCGCAGTGCAGGTCTTCAAGCCCGTTACCGGCAGCGACCTGATCCTGGGCGCCGTGGGTGTGCTGCAGTTCGAAGTGGTGGCCAGCCGCCTGTTGAACGAATATGGCGTGGACGCCGTCTTCGAAGGCACCAGCATCAGCAGCGCCCGCTGGATCAGCTGCGACGACAAGAAGAAGCTGGCCGATTTCGAGAAGTCCTCGGCCGGGGCCAACCTCGCCATCGACGCCGCCGGCAACCTGGCCTACCTGGCCAGCTCGGGCGTGAACCTGCGCCTGACCCAGGAGCGCTGGCCGGAAATCACCTTCCACGCCACCCGCGAGCACGCGGCCAAGCTGGATTAAGGTGTTGCTCTTGCACTGCGTACGCGCCTACCGTTCGGGCTGAGTAGACGCGCAGCGTCGTATCGAAGACGCGACTACGGCGCGACATCCGCTGACGGAGCGCCCCTTCGCCAGGCTCAGGACGGGCTTCGATACGGCCCATCCGGGCCTACTCAGTCCGAACGGGTGTGGTTGGTAATCGACGGATCAAAAAAACAATCGCCCGACAGGTTTGCGCCTGTCGGGCGATTTTTCTTGTGGGGCTTGTCGCGGGATTACTTGGCGTTCTTGTACGCTTCCACGCCAGCCAGGATTTCGGCGCGGGCGGCGTCCGGGCCTTCCCAGCCTTCGACCTTGACCCACTTGCCCTTTTCCAGGTCCTTGTAGTGTTCGAAGAAGTGCTTGATCTGGCTCAGGCGCAGTTCGTTCAGGTCTTCCGGCTTTTGCCAGTGGGTGTAGATCGGCAGGATCTTGTCCACCGGCACGGCCAGCAACTTGGCGTCGATGCCGGATTCGTCGGCCATCTTGAGCACGCCGATCGGGCGGCAACGCACCACCACGCCCGGGATCAGCGGGAACGGGGTGATCACCAGCACGTCCACCGGGTCGCCGTCTTGCGACAGGGTCTGGGGAATGTAGCCGTAGTTGCACGGATAGTGCATGGCGGTGCCCATGAAGCGGTCGACGAAGATGGCGCCGGTGTCCTTGTCCACTTCGTACTTGATCGGATCGGCGTTCATCGGGATCTCGATGATCACGTTGAAGTCATTGGGCAGGTCGCGGCCGGCGGGGACGTTGTTCAGGCTCATGGGATTCTCACTAGGAAAGAAAACAGAAAGCGGCTTCCAGATCGATGTCAGGCAATGCCCAACTCCGGAAAGCCGCAATTATAGCGGCAATCTGGCGTTGCCCGGCACCTTAGCGGGCACAACTTACGCCAGCATGACAGCGCTGGCGAGCGGGCATGAAAAAGGCGGAAGGGCTTGCGCCGCTTCCGCCTTGGTCATTACCGCCTGCAACAAGTTCAACGGATGGCCGTGGCCAGTGCGCATTGCCTGTAGTGGGCCGCCGCCTGCTCTTGCTGGTCCAGCGCTTCATGCAGCTGTGCCAGCGCCAGGTGCGATTCGCGCACGGTACGCGGTTCGATGGCGTCCGAGAGGGCTTGCTCCAGGTGCCGCTGGGCCTTGCCCCACAGCTTCTGGCGCAGGCAGAACATGCCCAGGGTCAACGCCAGCTCGGCGTCGGTCGGGTTCTTGGCCAGCCACGCCTCGCAATGCTCGATTTGCGAGAGCAGGGCCGGCGAACCGGCTTCGGCGGTCGATTCGCGGTAGGCGCGCAGCAAACGGATATTCCAGTCGGCCGCCAGGGCACGCTCCAGCAGGCTGCGCGCATCGTCATGCAGGCCACGGCTGGCGAAGGCATGGGCAGCGCGCACGGCAATGTACGGCTTGAGCTTGTCGGCACTGGGTATGCCATTCCAGAGCAGGCGGATCGATTCGGCATCATGCGAGCGATCCGACAGCAAGGCGTCGTAGGACATCTCGCGCAGGCGGTTCGACAGCGCCGGATGCAGGGCATTGCGCTTGTCCAGGGTCTGCACCAGGCGCAGCACTTCCGGCCAGTTCTTGGCCTGCTGGTTGGCCTTCAGGGCCCATTGCAGCGCCTGGATATGGCGGGTGCCGTTGGCGTTCAGCTCTTCCACCGTCTCCAGCGCCTGCTTGAAGTGGTGCTCGTCCACCTGCAGTTCCAGCGCGGTCATCAGGCGGGCCGCCTTCAGGCTGGGATCGACCTCGGTGCTGGCCAGCCAGATGTCGCGGCGGTCGCCCTGGCGCATGCGGTGCGCGGCGCGCGCGCCCACCAGGGCGGCGATGCCGGCGTTCTCGGGCAGGTCGGAGGCGCGCGTGGCCGATTTCTCGGCCTGGCCGAAGCGGCCTTCGAAGTAAGCCCGCAGGGCATCACGCAGGGCCTTGTTGCTCTCGTTCTCGCGCTTGGCGCGACGGTAGGCGATCACGCGGCCGGGCAGCTTCTGGGTCAGGCGGACGGCGCGGATGACCACGTAGATCGCCAGGAACAGCGCCAGTACGGCAAAGATGAAGAAGTTCAGGGACAGGTCGATGCGGTACGGCGGATAGAACAGCACCACATTGCCCGGATTGAAGCGCGCCAGCATGGCCAGGCCGATGGCGGACGCGAACAGGGTAAGAAGCCAGAGCAGTATTTTCATATCAGGTTCCCGTCAGCGGCTCAGTGACGGGCCTTGTAGTTGCGCACCGCATTGAGGCTCTCGGCCAGCGTGGGCAACTGGATGGACAGGTTGCTGCCCTGTACCTGCTTCAACAGGGCCTGGGTCGTCTGCACCTGCTTGGCACGGGTATCGAAGTACTTGGCGATGCTGTCCTGGGCTGACGCCAGGTCGTTGCGGAAGGCGAATTCGTTGCGCGAGAGCAGCGCCAGGCGCGCATTCAAGAGGCGCAGCTTGAGGTTCTCACGCACGAAATAGGCCTGGCCCGGCGAGAGCAGGATCGCTTCCGGGGTCTGCACCTCGCGGATGCGCACCAGCTGGCGCAGCTCGGTCCACATCTCGGTGCTGATGCTTTGCCAGGTCTCGCGGGCGCCAGCCAGCCATTGCGACCAGGCCGAGGCTTCGGCTTGCACCGCTTCGGCCTTGCCCTTGGCGTTCTTGCCATTGGCCGCCTTGGCGGCCGGGGCCGGGCTTGCACTCACGCGCTGGGGCTTGGGTTCGCTGGCCGACTCGACCGGCTTTTCATCCACCAGCAAGGGCATGTTATCGATCTGGCCGATGGCGCTGTCCAGGCGCACGGCGATGCCGGCGATATCCACCGTGGGCAGGGCCTTGAGGCGATCGATGTCGCGTGCGATGGCGCGGCGGATGGCGATGAACTGCGGCTTGTCCGCGCGCGAGAGGCTCTTGTCGGCGTTCTGCAGGGCGATCAGCGCACCTTGCACATTGCCGGCCAGTTCCAGCTGCTGGTCGGCCGTGGAGAGCACTTCCTCGATCTCGGAGAGGGCCCAGTCGTCACGGTTCTTGTTCAGGTCCTGGTACATCTGCTCCAGGGCCAGTTGCTGGCTCTGGGATTCGGCCTGCTTGCTGTCGAGCACGCTGACCTTGGCTTGCAGGTCCTTGGTGTTTTCCTGGACGGCCTTGAGCACGCCCTTGAGCTCGTTGCTGCTGTTGTCGCCGCTTTGCAGGCGCTGTGCGACTTCACTGCGCAGGTCGCGCAATTCGGTGTGGGAAACCCACCATTGCGCGCCCAGGCCGGCGGCAACCACCAGCAGCAGCGCGGTCTGTACGCGCTGGCGACGGCGCAGCGCGGCCGTACCGTCCGGGGCGGTGAAGGTATAGGAAGCCTGCGAGGCTGCCGCGCCGCCATTCTGGCTGGCTGGCGAAGAGGCCTCCGGCAATTGGGGCTGGGGTGTGGATTGCTGTTCGGTCATGGGCTGGATTGTAACGCGGCAAATTACGCAGCAAATAAGGCGGCCAGTAGGCGTTCGTCGCCCGAACCGGTCAGGATTACCCTTGTAAAGCCCTGCGCTTGCGCAGTCTCGGCAATCCTGTGGTGCGAGACGAAGATTCGTTGTCGTTGCAGTTTTACCACACGTTCTGCGCCGCCGGCTAGTCTTGCCAGCGCAATCAGGTTGCGCAAAGCCTCGGAGCTGGTGATGACCCAGTCGGCCTGGCCATCGATCAAACCCAGCAATTGCGGGCCGGTGTGCGCGTCCAGCGTGGGTGCCAGGCGCCGATAGGCGGTCAGGTGTTCGACGTCGATGCCGTGTTGTTGCAACGCCTCGCTCAGGAAGTCGCGCCCGGCCTGGCCGCGCACGATCAGCACGCGCCGGCCGCGCATTTGTTCCAGCGGCAGCGACTTGAGCAGCTCTTCCGAATCCATCTTGTCGGCGCGCCGGGGGCCGTAGACGGTGACCTGCGCGGCGTCCACCCCGTGGGCCTCCAGGGCCAGGCGACTACCCTCGCCGACGATGCCGATGGGAACCTGGCGCGGCCAGGCCTGCACGTGCGCAAAGGCGGCATCGATGGCGTTGGGGCTGACGAAGACCACCAGCGCATAGTCCTCCAGGTGCGCCAGCGCCGCCTGCAGGGGGGCCGGATCCTGCACCGGCGCGATGGCCAGCAACGGGAAGAGCACGGCGCGGCGGCCTGCTGCCTCGACACTGGCGGCAAAGGCATGCGCCTGTTGCAGTGGCCGGGTCACGACCACTGGTACAGCCTGGCTGGGGTCAGGCAGAGGCGGCATCGGCCTGGGCCTTGCAGAGGGCCAGGATGGCGTCGGCACCGCGCGCCTTGAGCAGTTCGGCCACTTGCGCACCGAGGGCCTCGGGGGCGTCGGACGACCCCACGGCTTCGGCGGCGGCAGCCTGGGCACCGTCGGGCGTGGCGATCATGGCGCGCAGATGCAGGCGTTCACCCTCCAGCGTGGCATAGGCCGCCAGCGGGATCTGGCAGCTGGCACCGAAGATGCGCGAGACCGCCCGTTCGGCAGCCGAGACCACGGCAGCCGGCGCATCGTGCAGAGGAGCCAGCAGGCGCCTGATGTCGTCGCGGCCCTCGGGGATCTCGATGGCCAGCGTGCCCTGGCCCGGCGAGGGCAGGCTTTGCTCGGGTTCCAGGAAGGAGCGGATGCGCGCCTTCAGGCCCAGGCGGTTCAGGCCGGCCACGGCCAGGATGATGGCGGCATAGTCGCCGCGGTCCAGCTTGCCCAGGCGGGTATCGAGATTGCCGCGCAGGGGCTTGACCACCAGTTGCGGATAGCGCGCGGCGATCATGGCCTGGCGACGCAGGCTGCTGGTGCCCACGATGGCGCCGGCCGGCAGCGCGTCCAGGCCGTCATAGTCGTTGGAGACGAAGGCATCGCGTGCATCCTCGCGCTCCAGGATGGCGGCCAGTTCGAAACCTTCCGGCAGGTCCATCGGCATGTCTTTCAAGCAGTGCACGGCCAGGTCGGCGCGGCCCTCGGCCATGGCCACTTCCAGTTCCTTGACGAACAAGCCCTTGCCGCCGACCTTGGAGAGCGCGCGGTCGAGAATCTGGTCACCGCGCGTGGTGGTGCCGAGAATATTGATGCTGCACTGCGGATATAATGCGGCCAGACGGTCCCGCACGTACTCGGCCTGCCACATGGCGAGGCGGCTTTCACGCGAGACGATGACGATGTTGGAAGGAGGAAATTCTTTCAAGACGGGCTTTCCGATTCAGTCGTGGCACCCGCGGCAGAGGAGACAGGGAAAGCAGGAGACCGGCGAATCCAGACTGTAAAACGATCAAAAACGAAGCTTACCAGCGAGACGCAACTATAAAAAACGAGGCAAATTCTAGCACGCACATCCACGGCAATTCGATCCACAAGCACGACTTTCTCTCCCGAAAACCGCAGCAACAGTTGATCATGGCGACGACAAATCCAACCAAACGCAGTGCCCGCTCCGCTCCCTCCACCTCCCGCTCCGACGCCGGCAAGACCGGCACCACCACCGGCAAGACCGTACGCGGCGCCGACAAGGACGCTCCGCTGAAAGAAGACATCCGCCTGCTGGGCCGCCTGCTGGGCGAAGTCCTGCGCGAGCAGGAAGGCGATGAAGTCTTCGAGGTGGTGGAAACCATCCGCCAGACCGCCGTGCAATTCCGCCGCGAGTCGGACGCCAAGGCGGGCGCCGAACTCGACAAGCTGTTGAAGAAGCTCACCCGCGACCAGACCAATTCGGTGGTGCGTGCCTTTTCCTACTTCTCGCACCTGGCCAACATCGCCGAGGACCAGCACCATAACCGTCGTCGCCGCGCCCACCTGCTGGCCGGCTCCGAAGCCCAGCCCGGCAGCGTGGCCTATGCGCTGTCGCGCCTGGATGATGCCGGCGTCTCCGGCGCCCAGGTGCGCAACTTCCTCAAGGATGCGCTGGTCTCGCCGGTGCTGACCGCCCACCCTACCGAAGTGCAGCGCAAGTCCATCCTCGATGCCGAGCGCGAGATCGCCCGCCTGGTGGCCGAGCGCGACCTGCCGCTCACTCCCAGGGAGCTGCGCCACAACACCGAGCTGCTGCGCGCACGCATCGCCACCCTGTGGCAGACCCGCATGCTGCGCTATACCAAGCTGACGGTGGCCGACGAGATCGAGAACGCCCTCTCCTATTACCGCATCACCTTCCTGCGCGAACTGCCGGCGCTGTATGACGATATCGAAGCCGAGATCGACAGCCAGTTCCCCGCGCGCGGCAAGGCCCGCGCGGCAGCCGAACTGCCGCCCTACCTGCAGATGGGCAGCTGGATCGGCGGCGACCGCGACGGCAATCCCAATGTCAATGCCGCCACCATGCAGCATGCGCTCAAACGCCAGTCCGCCACCATCTTCGACTACTACCTCGAGGAGGTGCACACCCTGGGCGCCGAGCTGTCGATCTCGACCCTGATGGTGGACGCCAGCCCGGAACTGCTGGCCCTGGCCGCAGCCTCGCCGGATCACTCCGAACATCGCGCCGACGAACCCTACCGGCGCGCCCTGATCGGCGTCTATGCACGCCTGGCGGCCACCGCCCGCGCGCTGGGCGTGGTCAACATCCTGCGCCAGGAAGTGGGCGCCGCCGCCCCCTACGCCGGCCCGGCCGACTGCGTGGCCGAGCTGGACGTGCTGGTGGCCTCGCTGCAGGCCCATCATGGTGCCGCGCTGGTCAAGCCACGCCTGGCGGGCTTAAAGCGTGCCGTCGAGATCTTCGGCTTCCACCTGGCCACGCTGGACATGCGCCAGAGCTCCGACATCCACGAGCGCGTGCTGGCCGAGCTGTTCAACAAGGCCCAGGTCGAGGCTGACTACGCGGGCCTGAGCGAAGAGCGCAAGATCGCCCTGCTGCTGGGTGAACTGGCCAAGCCGCGCCTGCTGCATTCGCCCTACCTGGCCTACAGCGACGAGACCAATTCCGAACTGGAGATCCTGCGCGCGGCCCGCGAGATCCGCCGCCGCTATGGCGAACGCGCCATCCGCAACTACATCATCTCCCACACCGAGACCCTGTCGGACCTGCTGGAAGTGCTGCTGCTGCAGAAGGAAACCGGCCTGCTGCACATCGAGGGCAACCAGTTGAAGGAACTGGACCTGATGGTGATCCCGCTGTTCGAGACCATCCCCGACCTGCGCTGCGCCGCCGAGATCATGCGCGGCTGGCTCACGCTGCCGCAGGTCAAGACCCTGATCAACAAGCAGGGCAAACTGCAGGAAGTCATGCTGGGCTATTCGGACTCCAACAAGGATGGCGGCTTCCTGACCTCCAACTGGGAGCTCTACAAGGCCGAGAACCAGCTGGTGGAACTGTTCAACGAGGCCGGCGTGAAGCTGCGCCTGTTCCACGGCCGCGGCGGCACCGTCGGCCGTGGCGGCGGTCCCAGCTACCAGGCCATCCTGGCGCAGCCGCCGGGCACCGTGAACGGCCAGATCCGCCTGACCGAACAGGGCGAGATCATCGCCTCCAAGTTCTCCAACCCGGAGATCGGTCGCCGCAACCTCGAACTGCTGGTGGCGGCCACCCTGGAAGCCAGCCTCGTGCCCACCACCGGCGACGGCAAGGAGGCCAGGAAGATCGCCGAATTCGAGCGCGTGATGGAAGAGCTGTCCGAGCGGGCCTACCGCGCCTACCGCAACCTGGTCTACGAGACCCCGGGCTTCACCGACTACTTCTTCGCCGCCACGCCGATCGCCGAGATCGCGCAGTTGAACATCGGCTCGCGCCCGGCCTCGCGCAAGGCCACCCAGCGCATCGAGGACTTGCGCGCGATTCCCTGGGGCTTCTCCTGGGGCCAGTGCCGCCTGCTCTTCCCGGGCTGGTACGGCTTTGGCAGCGCGGTCTCGGGCTGGCTGGCCGATGCCGGCAATGCCAAGGAGACCGCCAAGCGCCTGGCCACCCTGAAGGCCATGTGCAAGGAATGGCCGTTCTTCGCCGCGCTGCTGTCGAACATGGACATGGTGCTCTCCAAGACCGACCTGGCCGTGGCCTCGCGCTATGCCGGCCTGGTGGCCGATCGCAAGCTGCGCAACACCATCTTCGGCCGCATCACCGATGAACACGAGCGTACCAGCAGCGTGCTCTCGTCCATCACCGGCAGCAAGGAACGCCTGACGGCCAACCCGCTGCTGGCGCGCTCGATCAAGAACCGCTTCGCCTACCTCGATCCTCTGAACCACCTGCAGGTCGAGCTGATCAAGCGCCACCGCGCCACGGCAGCAGCCAAGCGCACGCCCGAAGAACGCGTGCAGCGCGGCATCCACCTGACCATCAACGGCGTGGCGGCCGGCCTGCGCAACACCGGCTGATCGCCCCCGCTCTTGCCGCCTCATGGGGCCGCCCGGCATTGCCGGGCGGCCCTTTTTCCTTGGTGCCGGGCATTCCCGCAGACGGCGACACGACGCGTCTCAAGTTAAGCCTTAAGTTGCCGATAACATATAGCCGCAATGTCATTTGACGACGCGGCAACTGTGTTGCGAACAGCGGACACGACGTCCTGATTCTTGCGCCGGATCAGGTTTTTGCAGTGCAAAAATCGGCTTGGGCAGCCAGGACGCCGCACCGTTTTGTAAAATGGAGTTTGTACAGAATTGATCACGTAGCCGTCGCAGCCGCTGAAGAAACTTGCCAAGGCAAACATCTTCCCGGCCTATGGGGACAAGCAGAGAACGACGGCACGGCATCGCCTTGGGGAACGACACATCATGCATATTCGGGGAAATCCACTCGTTTCATTTTGCGCTACCGTAATGCTGGCCGCCGTTGGCGTGCTGGCACATGCCGCGCCCACTTCCGCACCGCCGCCACCACTGGAGGCGCGCCGGGTTGCGCTCACCAGCGTCGACGGCAAGGGCGGCAAGGGCACCCCGCTCTACGGCGTCTGGATCAAGGCGCGCAAGTCGCTGGGTACCGACCGCAAGGGCCAGTTCCCGACCGTGATCGCGCTACATGGCTGCGGCGGGCTCTACAGCATCATCCGTGAAGGGCGCGGCGAATTCACGCCGCGCCACCTGGCCATGGCGCGCGCACTGACCGACGCCGGCTACAACGTCCTCTTCCCGGACAGCTTCACCCCGCGCGGCCGTCGTTCGACCTGCCAGGACAGCGTGGCCCAGCGCGAGGTCAGCGCCATGAACCGCCGCTACGACGTGCAGGCGGCGCTGCACTGGGTCACCACCCAGTCTGACGTGGACGTCAAGCGCATCGCCCTGCTGGGCTGGTCGCACGGTGCTTCCACGGTGCTGGCCTCGCTCAACCTGGCCGATACCGACGTGGCCGTGCGCAAGATCCAGCCCCGTGCCGCCGTGGCCTTCTACCCCGATTGCCGCCCCTACGCCAAGTCCAGCGAACCATTCAAGCCGGCCGCGCCGCTGCTGATCCTGATGGGCGAAAACGATGACTGGACGCCGCCCCAGGCCTGCGAGGCGATCGAGCAGAAGATGAAGGGCAGCGACACCGAGATCGCCCTGCGCCTGTATCCGGATACCTACCACGACTTCGACGCCCCCGGCCTGCCGGTGCACGTACGCATGGATGTGGCCGGCATCGGCAAGCCCGGTGAAGGCGTCACCAGCGGCGGCAATCCCGATGCCCGCAGCCAGGCCTACCGTTCCATGCTCAACTTCCTGGATGCCAAGCTGAACTATTGAAGCCATGGCGCGCAGG
>JAFAMT010000260.1 GCA_019233085.1 Herbaspirillum sp. | reverse complement strand
TACATGGCCTGGTCGGCCGCCTGCAGCAAGGCGCTGAAATCGCACATCGCCGATGGCGTGACGGTGGCTGCGCCCAGGCTGATCTCGATGTCGGTATGCGGCCACTTGGCCCGCGCCACGGCCTGCTTGATGCGTTCGGCCACGTGGTGGGCGCCAAGCTCGTCGCTGTTGGGCAGGATCAGTGCGAACTCGTCGCCGCCATAACGCGCCAGGAAGTCGCTGGCGCGCAGCGGCGCGCGCAGCACGCCGGCCAGTCGCGACAGCAGCGCATCGCCGGCCGGGTGGCCGTAGGTGTCGTTGTATTGCTTGAAATAATCCACGTCCACCATCAGCAGCGACAGCGGTTGCGCATTGCGCAGGTGGCGCGTCCATTCCTCACGCAGGCGCAGGTCGAAGCTGCGGCGGTTGCCGATGCCGGTCAGGGCATCGGTGAGGGTCTGCTGCTCCAGCTTCTGCATCGTGCGGCGGCTGTCCAGCTGCGCTTCGAGCTGGCGGCCCAGTTTGAGCAGGGCATCGCGCTGCGTCGCGCTCAACATGCGTGGCCGGGTATCCATCACGCACAAGGTCCCCAGCACATCGCCATTGGACGACACCAGCGACACCGCTGCATAGAAGCGCACGCGCGGGTTGCCATTGGCCAGCGCGCTTGCGGCAAAGCGCGGATGGGCTTGCAGGTCGGTCAGTTCGGT
This sequence comes from Herbaspirillum sp., assembly GCA_019233085.1. Lineage (GTDB taxonomy): Bacteria > Pseudomonadota > Gammaproteobacteria > Burkholderiales > Burkholderiaceae_D > Herbaspirillum. The sequence continues at coordinate 5,037 of JAFAMT010000260.1, read as the reverse complement.
GAGTTCGCGCGGGCGGGTCGCGGCGTACTGGCACAGCGCGAAATCGACGATCGTGCGTGCCACGCCATTCTGGCCGGGGAAGCGCCACCACTGGTTGCGCAGGTCTCCCTGCCCGTTGACCACCGAGATGCTGGTATGGTGCAGGCCGATATCGGCATGCAGCTGGCTGATCATGCCCATGGGCATGTCGCACAGGCTGGTGGCCAGCGAGATGAAGTCGGCCAGGGTCGGCTCCAGCCAGGCATCGGCCGAGCTGTCGACCGGGGCCGGCGCGATGCGCGAGCCGGTCGTCGCCCGTTGCAGTGAGAGGGATCCGGGTTTGTATCGCGTGTGCAGGTCTCGAATGATCATGGCGCGTGTTGTTCGATAGTGTCGAGTCGTTGTCATGAGGTGCCGTCTGCATCGCGCGATTCGCATCATGCTGAAGGAGGACGGCGTGGCATGTCGAAGCACATGTCCGGTATTGTTCTTGTTCTTCGTCACATGCACATCTTGTTGCCGTGCGACATCAAGTTAGCAGATCAGGTTCCTAAGTAAACACATTTGGAACATCCTCTTACAATTTAGGTGGGCTTGCGCCAGCAAACAATGCCATTCAGATCACAATGCGCGAGCTTGCCTGAATATGCTGACAATTGACGATTTGTTAGTGTCGCTGTCCGGCGTCATAACCATAGCCGCAAAGTGGCGAACACTAACATCGGACACTCTCGTTTTCGCGTGTCAGCGCTTTCTGGCATCGCCCTGCAATGGCCAGGACAGGCGTCGCCGGATGACGACAAAACCGCGTCGCTGCCAGGCGACGATTAATGCTTGCCAAGGCGCGCCATGGAAAATAAACTCTGCCGTTCCGTATGTGATCCGTTCAACGTTTTTGAAAGCAGAGATGTCGACCCAGCCCAAAGCAGGCGCAGTCCTGTTCGCCAAAGATGTCGCCCGCCTTGCAGCGTTCTACGCGCAGGTGCTGGCGGTGGTTCCCAAGCATGCCCATCCCGAGAAGGTGGTGATCGAAGCAGCGGATTTCCTGTTGGTGATCCACGCCGCACCGCCGGCCGTGTCCGCGGGTATCGAGATCACGACGCCGCCGGTATTGCGTGAGAATGTGCCGGCCAAGCTGTTCCTGCCGGTGCGCTCGCTGGCGCAGGCGCGCCTGAGCACCGAGCGGCTGGGTGGCGGCATGAAGCCGGAGGCGGCAGCCTGGGATGGCCCGGGTTTCCGCGCCTGCGACGGCTTCGATCCGGAAGGCAACGTGGTGCAGTTCCGCGAAGCCCTGCCCGAGGTCGCCCTGGCTTCCTGAGCCAACTTCCTCCTTTCCATCGAGCATAAAAAAAGCCGACCGGGATAGCACCGGTCGGGCCTCATGCATCATGCGTGCTGCTGCGTTGCTGCGTTGCTGCTGAGTTGCTGAGATATCGCGTGCGCCTACTGAAGGCTGAGCTTGAAGTAGGTCTCGCGCTGCATGTCGACCACGTCCACCGTCACCTGTACCTGGGTATCCTGGGGCCAGCGCTGTTCCTTTTGCACGGCCGCGCCGAGGATGTCGGCGACCTGTTTCTTTTCTTCCAGGGTGCGACCGGTCAGGATGGCCAGGCGCAGATGCAGGAAGGCGCGCCGCGCCTGCGGCTGGGTACCCACGAGATAGTCTTCCAGGAGAACGGCGCGCGACTTGATGGCGTTCTCCTCGAAGTGGCCGCTGGCCACCAGCGCCTGGTTGAGCCTGAGCAGGGTCGGCTGCACTTCCAGGGCGAGATTGCTGCTGTATTCCAGAACAAGATGGGGCATGGCGGTTCCAGTCCTTGTTGTTGAGTGAAGATGGCAATGTAAGCCAAAACGCCCGAGGGCGTAATCGGTAGAAACAATTACCCCGCCAGGAATCCTGCCAGGAATCCCGCCAGCTTGCCCAGGTCGACGTTGCCGCCGCTGACGATCACGCCCACGCGCTTGCCGTGCAGCTGGTCCTTGAACTTGCGCGCCGCCGCCAGGCCCAGGCAGCCGGTCGGCTCGACCACCATCTTCATGCGTTCGGCAAAGAAGCGCATGCAGGCGATCAGCTCGGCGTCGCTGACGGTGTGGATGTCGTCCACGTTGCGGCGGATGACATCGAAGGTGTAGTGGCCCAGGTGTTGCGTCTGCGCCCCGTCGGCGATGGTCTTGGGGGTGGCGATGCTGACGATCTTGCCGCTGCGCAGCGATTGCTGGCCATCGTTGCCGGCTTCCGGTTCCACGCCATAGACCTTGCACGCGGGCGACAGTGCGCGTGCCGCCAGTGCCGCGCCCGAGAGCAAACCGCCGCCGCCCACGCAGACGAACAGCGCATCCAGCGGCCCGGTCTCCTGCAGCAATTCCAGCGTGGCCGTACCCTGGCCGGCCATCACGTGCGGATGGTCGTAGGGCGGGATCAGGGTCATCTGGCGCTCGGCCCCCAGGCGCGCGCCGAGCTCTTCGCGATCTTCGGTGTAACGGTCATAGGTCACCACCTCAGCGCCATAGCCACGCGTGGCGGCCACCTTGGCGGCGGGCGCGTCCAGCGGCATGACGATCACCGCCGGGATGCCCAGCAGCTGCGCCGCCAGCGCCGTGCCCTGGGCATGGTTGCCGGAGGAGTAGGTGATCACGCCATGCTTGCGCTGGGTCTCGTTGAATTGAGAAAGCGCATTCATGGCGCCACGGAACTTGAAGGCACCCATGCGCTGGAAGTTCTCGCACTTGAAGAAGACCTGCGCGCCGATCTCGGCATCGGCCGTGCGCGAGCGCAGCACCGGGGTGCGGTGCGCCCAGGGCTTGATGCGTTCGGCGGCCAGCAATACGTCGGCGAAGGTAGGGGATTCGGTGGCGCTGGAGAGGGGGATCATGGGGCTTCCTTGTGGATGGGCAAAGAGAGGTGAAATCGGGGTGGGTGGGACGAGCCGGATCAGGCCTTCTCGTCGTTGTAGACGGTGGCGCGCGAGACGCCCAGGTGCGCCGCCACGATCTCGGCGGCGCGTCGTACATCCATGCAACCGGCCTGGCGCAGTTCGCGCATCAGGGTACGGCGATCATCGGCCTTCAAGCTGCGCGGGGTGGTGGACAGGCGTGCGGCAAAGGCATCGATGCGGCTGCGCAGGGCGTCGGCGCCGGCCGGCTCCAGCGTCTCGGCCACGCGCACCGCCCCGTCGATGCCACCGAACTGGCGCAGCATGCCTTGCAGCGCGCCGAACAGGGTCAGGTCGATGTTCATGCACAGCGCCGCCACATACTTGCCTTCGGCATCCTTGATGCCGATCGAGGTGCTCTTGGCCTGGCGGCCGTCGGGCAGGGTGTTGGCATAGTTGGAGAGCACTTGCGGGTAGCTGTGGTCGGCGATGCGCGCCAGCCCCAGTTCGGTGGTGGCGTCGCCCACCGCGCGCCCGGACAGGTTGTTGTGCAGGGCCACGATGGAATGGTCGGCATCGCGCAGGTCGTGCAGGACCACCTCGCAGAAGGGGGCGAAGGTATCCCCCAGCCCCTGTGCTATCTGTTGCAACTGCGACAGCAACAGATCGTGGTCGGGGCGGCTGGCCTTGCGGGTGGGTTTTCGGGTACGCGCGTTCATGCAATACATATTATCTAAAATTAGACTATATGTATAGATAACCCTGGGGACGGGGGAATGCTCAAGCGAATGCGACGCTTGCTATCATGAGCTTCCCTTCATGACAGGGCAGCCGACGTGCTGCCCGTGCGAGAGTCCAGTGAGAGACCTGCCCCCCACCGCCACATTGCGTGCCTTCGAGGTTGCCACCAGGCATGCCACCTTTACCTCCGCCTCGGAAGAGTTGCATGTGACCCAGAGTGCGGTCAGTCACCAGCTCAGGCATCTGGAGGATCTCTGGGGCGTGCAGCTGTTCCAGCGCGGCAAGGCGCTCACGCTCACGCCGGCCGGGGCGGCGCTGGCCCCGGTGGTGCGCGAGTTCTTCATGAAGCTGGAGACCACCCTGGCCGACCTGCGCGAGCAAAAGGGACGCGTGCGGCTCAAGGTCAGCACCACCTATTCGTTCGCGCTCAAATGGCTGCTGCCGAGGTTGCCGGATCTGGCGCGACTGCATCCCGAGCTGCTGGTCACGCTGGAGACGACCGACGCGCCCATCCATTTCACGCCGGCCGATCCCGATGTGGCCATCCGCTTTGGTCCGGGGAATTATCCCAACCTGTTTTCCGAGTTCCTGTTCCGCGAGCAGGTCTTTCCGGTGGCCAGCCCCTCGCTGCTGGCCGCCCTGGGCGCGCCACGCAAGCCGGCCGATCTACTGCGCTACCCCTTGCTCACACGCGCAGGCGCGGACATCGTGCCCAAGTGGGACCTGTGGTTCCAGCAGGCCGGCGTGACGGTACCGGCCTTGCGCGAGAGCGTGCGCCTGGCCGACACCAACATGACCATCGAGGCCGCGCTGCTGGGCCAGGGTGTGGCACTGGCGCGCAGCGGCCACGTGGAGCAGGAGCTGCAAAGCGGCAGCCTGGTGCGCTTGTTCGAGCTGGCCTTGCCCTCGCCACTGGCCTATTACCTTGTCTGTCCCAAGGGCGTGGAGATACAGCCGCATGTGGCCCGTTTTCGCGCCTGGATGCTGGCCCAGTCGCAGCAGGCAGGCGAAATCTACCGCACCTGACAGCCAGGCATGAGCAATCGCTCATGTCGTGATGAGGAGACTTCGCTTTATCCGGCGGCGGCTCATGCTTACCATGCGGCATGCCTTTGCACATCGTCCTGTTCATCCTGTTCGCGGCCTTCTTGCATGCCAGCTGGAACGCACTCTTGCGCGCCGACGGAGATCGCCTCTGGTCCATGACCGTCATGTGCCTGGCCGTGGCCCTGGCCAGCCTCGCCGGCGCCATGTGGCTGCCAGCGCCCGCGCTTGCCAGCTGGCCCTGCGGCGTACTCTCGGCGATTCTGCATGTCGGCTACAACCTGTTCCTGGTGCGCAGTTACCGGGCCGGTGACCTCGGACAGACCTACCCGATCGCGCGCGGCTGCTCGCCCATGCTGGTGACGCTGGGTGCGGTGTGGCTTGCCGGCGAGACGATGGA